>JAXJRB010000134.1:0-31191 GCA_036310845.1 Lachnospiraceae bacterium
ATACATAATAATTTAACCAATTGGTATATAAATTATTACTATGTGATCTCCACTGCAGATCCGGTTTCTTACTAGGGTCATCATCCGGATAATAGTTTCTCGGAATATGTATTGGCAATCCCTTCGCCAAGTCTCTCTGGTACTCCTTATCAAGAGTGAAACGGTCATATTCCGGATGTCCGTTTACGAATATCTTCTTACCATTCTCTGCATATGCCAAGAACACACCTGCTTCATCCGACTCTGCCAGAACAGTAACTGCTTCACAGTTATGAATATCTGCTGCCGGAGTCTCCGTATGTCTGCTATGAGGCGCAAGGAAAAAGTCATCAAATCCACGAACTAACGGTACCTTTCTATTTTGCACCTTATGAGAATATAGGCCAAACAACTTTTCCGGAAGCTGGCGTTTCTGTATTCCATAATAATGATAAAAAGCCGCCTGTGCTCCCCAACAGATATGAAGTGTTGAAGTTACATGCTCCTCAGCCCAATCCATAATCTCACAAATTTCATCCCAATAATCCACTTCTTCAAATGTAATATCTTCCACTGGCGCCCCTGTAATAATCATGCCATCAAATCTTTTATTTTTAATATCTTCAAAAGTAGTATAAAAACGATTCAAATGATTTGCTGATGTATTCTGAGATACATGACTCGTTACCATTAGAAAGGTTACATCTACCTGCAATGGCGTATTGGACAAAGCACGTAAAAGCTGTAATTCTGTATCCTGCTTAACAGGCATAATATTTAATATGCATACCTGCAAAGGACGAATATCCTGGTGCATAGCCCTGTTTTCATCCATCACAAATATATTTTCCAATTCCAATACTTCCTTTGCCGGTAAATCACTTTGTATTTTAATTGGCATATCTAGTCTCCCCCTTATATTTCCATTTTCAAATACAGTTTCATAAATTCTTCTTCTGTCACGATTGGTATCTGAAGTTCTTTTGCTTTTTTATTCTTTGAAGAATTAGATGCACTATCATTATTTATCAGACAATCTGTTTTGGAAGTAACACTTCCGGTAACCTTGCCACCTTTCTTTTCAATGATATCCTTCAATTCATTTCTGCTACTAAAATGTTCCAGACTTCCTGTCACAACAAATACTTTGCCCTCTAATGTCTGTCCGGCTTCATCTATTACTTCCTGTTCAATCTCTACCTCTGTCAGCAAATGATCAAAGCGAATACTGTTCTCTTCCTTTGCAAAATAATCTACAAATGCCCTTGCAATTACTTCTCCAATTCCATCAATCTGACTTAGCTCCTCTACATCTGCATGCCGCATAGCATCTATATCATTTTTAAAATAACGACATATCACTTTTGCATTCGCAAGTCCGATATTGGCAATTCCAAGACTAAAAATCAACTTAGGAAGCGTAACCTTTCTTGCCTGCTCAATACTAGTAATAAGTTTCTGATAAGACTTCTCTCCAAAGCCCTCCATTTGAATAATTTCATCACAATATTTATCCAAATGAAACATATCCTGATATTCATGAATAAAGCCTTTTGCCAAAAACTTTTCCAAAGTCGCTTCTGACATTCCATCAATATTCATCGCATCCCTACTAACAAACAACACAAATGACTTAAGCTTTTTCGCATCGCAATCCGGATTCATACAATACAGAGACTGTACCTCATTTACAGCTTGAATCTGAGTATTTCCACCGCAAACAGGACACGTACATGGTATCTCTACCGTATCACTTCCCGTAAGGTTTTCAGCAATCTGTGGAATAATCATATTTGCCTTATAAACAGTAATCGTATCGCCAATTCCAAGCTTCAATGCTCGCAATATACTAACGTTGTGAACAGATGCCCTGCTTACCGTTGTTCCCTCTAATTCTACTGGTTCAAAGATAGCTACAGGATTAATTAATCCCGTTCTGCTCGGACTCCATTCGATTTCCTTCAATATAGTTTCACGAATCTCATCTGCCCATTTAAAAGCAATTGCATCCCTTGGAAACTTTGCTGTTCTTCCCAAAGAACGACCGTATTCAATATCATCATAAGTTAATACAAGTCCATCTGAAGGAATGTTATAATCTTCTATCTTTTTCTCATACTCTGCGATTACTTCCACAATTGTAGAAGCATCTACCTTCGCATAATCTACCACATCAAAGCCCTGCTGCTTCATAAACTGGAACTGCTTTTCTCTGGAATTCTCAAAATCTATACCTTCAGCCTTGACCATAGAAAAAGCATAGAATCTTACATTTCTCGCTGCAGTAATCTCATTATTTAACTGGCGTACTGAACCAGAACATAAATTTCGCGGATTTTTATACTTTGAATCTACATCTTCAATCTGACTATTTATTTCTTCAAAATCAGAATAGGTAATAACTGCCTCTCCACGTAAAATAAGTTCGCCCTGATACTGAATACGCAAAGGAATATTTTTAAATACTCTTGCATTATTCGTAATAACTTCACCAATTTCGCCATTCCCTCTTGTTACCGCTTTTAAAAGCTCTCCATTTTTGTATGTCAACACGATTGTCAGACCATCCAGCTTCCAACTCAAAAGACCTTCCTTATCTTTGAGCCATTCTCTTAGTTCTTCTCTATCCTTTGTCTTTCCTAACGATAACATGGGACTTTCATGTGCTTCTTTTGGAAGTTCATCCACTGCCTCATATCCAACCGTAATAGTCGGGCTACCCGCAAGCACCATCCCAGTCTCTTCTTCCAATCCCATCAATTCATCATAAAGCTTATCATACTCATAATTGCTCATTATTTCTCTATCTTCTGCATAATAAGCCTTTGAAGCTTCTCTTAATATCTCCACCAATTCCTTCATTCTGATGATTGCCTTATTATTCTCCATCTTCCTACCTCAATCTATAAAAAAGTGATTGCCCAGCGGCAATCACTCAAAGAATTTGCTCCGCAAATTCTTTATTAACTACCACTATGTTACAGCAATTTCCTATCTCATAAAAAGTGCAAGCTCAGCAGCTTGCACTAAAAGAATTTCTTACGAAATTCTTGTTTAACGCCTACTACCTTTCGATCACTTTACTATCTCATAAAATAAATCCTGTCACTATTCCTGACAACACACCTAATATGTAAAGAATACCTGTAATAGAAAAATTCTCCTTCATATGATGATTTACTTTAAATAAAACGAGAAGCCCAATTCCAGCATTTACAAACAAACCTGTCATCATAATACCAATATCAATAACTCCTGTAACATAAAGCTCTGTAAGAAGAACCGATGCTGCACAGTTTGGAATTAACCCGACAATCCCTGCCAGAAAATGTCCGATAACCGGATGATTCCAAATGGAATCTGCCAAAATAATGTTTTTCTCTTCTGCAAAATGAACTAACATATGCGCTGCTATAGAAACAATAAAAATCAATACAAAAACACTAATTGTGTGCTTTACAGCCGAACTAAAGATACCCTTCTCACATTCACAATGTTCTTGTTCACAAAAGTCATGTATATGATTTGGCTCAATCTTTGGTCGTCTTTTATAGAGAATATCTACCAGATAGCCACACACTACACCCGCTGCACATTTTACAACTAAAATCTTTGTAATCATAACCGGCTCTAATGCCGCTGAAATTAATATCGGAAGCATCTCATCGGAGGTTGCCATAAATACAGCGATCAAAGTACCTAACGTAATACTATGTGCTGTATAAAAACTTGCTGCTGCACCTGAAAACCCACATTGCGGAATAATCCCTATCAAACCACCTGCTAAAGGGCCAAGCTTCCCCGAAAAACGAATCATATTCAAAGACTTGTCTTTTGCTCTGTGCTCTAACCATTCCATGATTACATATGTAACAAATAAAATCGGTATTAAAACAATACTCTCCTCAAAAGTATGCTCCACTGCATGTACTATCTCGTGTAACATTTTTTCATCTCCTCATGTCTTATTATTTCATCCCACACAATTTGTATAACTGCGCAAGCTCTTCTCCTTGAAGTTCACGGAACTGACCACTTCTCAAGCCCTTCAATTCTACACTCACGACTCTGTCACGTCGCAGTGAAGTTACCTTATAGCCAAATTCCTGACACATTCGTCGAATTTGTCTATTTAATCCCTGTGTCAAAATGATACGAAAAGTAAACTTACCAATTTGTTCCAAATTACACGGACGCGTTTTCTGATTCAATTCTTTCAGATATACTCCCTGTGACATCTTCTCTAGAAAATCCTTGGTAATCTCTTTATTAACCTTGACTGTATACTCCTTTTCATGACCATTGGCACCCTTCATCATCTTTTGAATCAAGTCACCATCATTGGTCATTATAATCAACCCCTCGGAGTCTTTATCTAATCTTCCTGCATAAGTTAAGCGAACAGGATAATTTAACGCCTGTATAATTGTTTTATCAGCATGAGCATCTTTTTCCGTACAAGTAACACCTATTGGCTTATAATATGCTAATACTATCTTTCGATTCTTAGGCTCTATTACTTTGCCCAAAACCTCTACAACATCCTGTTCACTAATCTGCATGCCACTAACAGCTATTTTTTGATTAACTTTAACCTTACCTTGTTCTATATACTTATCTGCCTCTCTACGCGAACATATTCCGCATTCTGCCAGATATTTATTGATTCTCATCATGTATCTGTTACGCCTTTCCTCACAGCTACAAATAATGTTTCAGCTGTTCTATACATTTTTCTTCAAAATCCATTAGCTCTTTTGCTATTTCCAAAGATGTCGCTGTTGCCGATTCATTATGATTCATGACCCTCCACATGTTGGTTATGCCTCGATTCCTTCCTTGAATCATCAGCTCTGCCAGCTTACTACTGCTGCAATTCAACGCAGTATTCAGGTTAATTGCACCTTTCAGAATCACATCTTCTATTGCACTACCGTGATATTCCTGCGCCTTATTCTGAAGCAAACACTCCTCAGCCCTGTTAAAAATATCCGTATATTTTCGTTTTTCCTTTACAAGCTCATAACGCATAATATCATCACAAGTTTTTTCTGAAATAGTATCAATTTCCTTTACAGCCATCTGACTGTTTTTTTGCACCTCTACAAGAATCTCTCGATCATCCTTTTTCATACAGCTACCTCCCATAGTCTTAGATAGCTATATTATTCCCATTTTCTTCTTTTCTATTCCTACTCTTCACCTTTTGCTACTTCTGCATCAAATAGCGGTGTATATGCCATCACTTCCTCCTCTGCATCTGTTGAAATCGTTGTTATAGGTTTCTCTTCGATTTCCAAAGCCTCCAGCAATTCATTATGCATTCCGTTTTCTTCAAATGGATATACAATTCCCCATTCATTTCGTAACTCATCCATCATTCTCATAATTCGTATCGTTTCTTCGTGCGGCATTTCCCAGCATTCAATCTGCCCTCTTTCTATGGCATTAAAACTAGAAAACACTTCATACTCATAGCCCGATATTTGCTTTGGCGCTTTTACTGATTTTACAAGCTTACGATTATTATCATATACCGTAACAGATTCAAAATTATTAATATTTTCAATCTCTATGTAGCCATTCGTTCCATAGATAATTCCTCTGCGATCACTCATCCCAAGCATGGTACTATTTAAAACTGCCATACGACCATCACGATATGTAATAGTAATGCTATTGGAAGCATCCACTCCTGTTGGTGTCATTGTACAAGCCGATGTTATCCTGGTAATATCTGTACCAAATAACATTGAAGCAAAGTTAAGTGTATACACTCCTAAATCCAACAATGCACCACCAGCTAATTCCGGCTGCATCATACGAGGTACATGTACCAAATGATAGCCAAGATTGCAAGTCAGCATAGATGGTGTTCCTATAATACCAGAGCTAAGAATTCCACGAATTGACGATAAAAACGGCATATACCTAGTCCAAATGGCTTCCGTAACAAAAACCCCTTTTTCCTTCGCAAGTCGAAATACCTCTTCTGCCTGTTCTGCATTCGCCGTAAATGCCTTTTCACATAAAACAGGTTTTCCATATTCAATACACAACTTCATATTCTGATAATGCTCAGAATGTGGCGTTGCTATATAGACCAAATCTATCTTTGAATCCTGCACCATTTCTTCATAAGAACCATATGCTTTTTTCACTCCATACTTCTTTGCAAATTCCTTTGCCCGTCCTAAATCTCTTGAAGCAATCGCATAGCATTTCACATGCTTCATCTTTTTTATGGTTTTTGCCATAATTCCTGCAATGTTTCCTGCTCCCATAATTGCAATTCTCTTTTGTTTTAACATATCTGCATACCCCTCTTTCCATTTGAAAAGCCCATGCAACTCTTGTCGCATGGGTTTTCATTCTTTTCTATGTGATTAATTGAAAAATTCTGCTTTAACAAATCCAGCTTGCCCTTTGTATTCAATCTTAAGCCATTCTCCCTGATCTTCAATTAATTTATAAGAAGAACCACCATTTGCTTTACCTATAGTATCTGCTGATGTACTTGGCTTATTTCTTACATTAACATTGGTCGTTGCCGTTACAGAACCTTCCTTTTTTGTTGCCGAAGACTCTGCTGTATTCTGCGATGTTTCTTCCTGAACTGTTTCTTCTGATGCTGTGTCAGTCGGCTGTTCTACCGGATTAGATGATACTACCTCTAGATAATCACTCTTAACATATGATTCCTTATCTTCAAAAATAATCTTACTCCAGCCATTAATCTTAGTTTCTATTCTCTTAACTATGTTTCCTGACTCTAGACGTCCAATCTTATCGGCGTTTTCACTATCCGAACTTCTCACATTTACTGTAGTCGTTGCCTTCACTTCTTCATTCACAATCTCCGCCTGAGGCTGTTCACTAACCGCTACTTCTACAGCATCTGTTGTGCCTTCCTGCAACTCCTCGTCGACTTCAAGCTTAGCAAGCTCTTCGCCCATCTTTGTCTTAATCTGCGCTGACATCTGCGACAAAAACTGAGTTAACTCTTCATTTGCTGCAAGTACTTCTTTATAGTCAACATCAATCTTATTGAAAATATCAACAACATCATCCTGACACGAAGATTCCATCAAAGCCGCATTAACATTTTCATTATTTTCTTTGTCAACAGCAAGTCCGCCATCTACTGTTTTGTACACTTCCGCAATCTTTAAGCCGCCATCCTCTGTCTGATATACATAATGAGTCATAACTCCCGGAACCATAGTTTCGTATCCTTGGAATTTTGTCTCATAAGTAACATAAACAAAGTATGCCTTTTCTTCAATACTTTCTCTCGTGTAGCAATTAATATTATAATATCCTTCTACAAAATCACTCTTTAATTTTAACTGTAGTAAATCTGTTTCATTAATATGATCTCTATGAAGTGCTACCGAATCCATATCTCCTGCTGCCAAAGCATTATAATAAGAACCTATTTTCTCATTCACATCTGGGTGCGCATCCATTTCCAGTGGCTGTATCATAGCCTTTTCTTCTGTAGATGCTTCCGTCATAACAACTGCATCTTCCTCTTGCTTCTTATTCTTAACCTGTACAAGCGAAACAATTGTTGCAACCACAATAATCAAGGCAACAGTCGGTAAAATAACCTTCAATCCTGCCATCGCCAACGTTTTATAACTTTCTTTAGATGTATTTTTTGCTCTCGTAATAAAGGCTTGTAAAATATTCCTCTGCTTTTCTTCCTTTACAACGTTCTCTACTGCATTTTCAACGGTTTCTTCCACCGTATCAACTACATTTTCCACAATTTCTTCTACAGCTTCTGCCATATTGTTTTGTGTTGCTACTTCATTCTGTTTGTTTTTCTGTTTTGAATTGTGCTTCTTTTTCTTATTCATTTCATACTCCATTCCACTACTGTGCATACTCTCACACAGCAAACACAAAAACCCTTTTGGAATCTGTTACATTAATTAATAAGAATGCACCCGACAGGAGTCGAACCTGCATTAAAGGCGTCGGAGGCCTACGTTCTATCCATTAGACTACGGGTGCATGTGTAATATTACAATATTGTTACATCACGAGTGTTATCATAGCATAATTGCACTCATTTGTCCAGTCATGAAAATTATGGAAAAATACCGTATTTTACTATACATTTCCATTGTTATGTTTAGAATATCTCGCAAACAACTCATCAAACTCAAAAACCTGCTTCTGTAGTGCCTGATATGCCTCTACATCCTGCTGTTCCAATTCCATCAGAAACTCCGCAAGCTTTGCCTGTAGCTTCAAATGTTCCTTTGCATCCACACGATATCCATTGGAAATACGAATTATCTTATCCAAATATTTACCAATCTGTCTTTCATTATTCTTCTTTACTGCATTTCGAAGCAATTCGATATTGTCAATTTCTGCTATATCAGTAACTTCTGCAAAAATAGCAGTACCTAATGCATAATATTTCTCACCGATTTGATATATAAAACCGTGCTTCTGATAAACATCTTCAACAAAACCATTCATTTTCTTTCTCCACTTCCTTCTACAATATAAATGGGCTGTTTTTTACAGCCCACATATATCTAATAATGACTTTATAAAGTTTATCACTATTTATGTTTTTTGTCACTATTGAATTTCTTTGGTAATTCTTCAGTTCCTTCATTCTTGTCAAAAGAAATTACATCTTCTATTAATATAATCCTTCATCATATCTCTTAGTTCAGCAAACTGCTTCCGCGTTCTCAGATTATCAGACGTAAATTCCATCAGCTTATCGAGACACCCCTGTTTCTGAACAATCTGAATACTAACCGGATACACTAACTCAAACACCAGCGAAATATGACCCACCACATGATCCACTGATGTTTTTTTCAATGTACGAAGTATCGCCTGTTCTTCGCCAAAGCTTTCCATCACTTCCTTGGTCACTTCTTCATTTCTAAGTTCTTCTGTTGTGACGTTATAAATTTCTTCTAATGGCACCTCAACATTTACTTTTAAAATATCTATCTTATCCGCATCTCGCAAAATATCAGCAAACATCTTAACATATTCATCATATTCCTCTGGTACACGATATGCACTATGACAAGAAATAACCTTCCTCAAAATATCACACACCTCATTTGTTGGTTCTGTCAAAAAGGCATATATTTTTTCTTCATCAAAAAGAATTTTTGCCCCATACAGCGCATGATCAACCGAATCTGCATCAATAAATGTTCCATAATTCTTAATCTGTTCAAATCTTCCTATGTCATGAAGCATGCCACACAACCATGCCAAATCAATCTCTTCTGTTGTTAAATTCACACTCCTTGCAATGGCATCACAAAGCTCTGCCACACGATAAGTATGGTCTATTTTAAGCTTAACCTTTTCATCCTGCGCATCATAATGTGATACATATTCTGCAAATATTTCTTTCACGCGGTTACGTTCTATATTCACAAAATTCACCTTCCTCTTCCTAATCTCCCATCTTTTCATATCATAGTACGTAACTCCTACACTGTCTAGTATTATTTCCGCACTTCTATGTGCTATGCAAACAATACATTTGTGCAAATAATCGCCACTAATCAACTTTTATCCAATCGACTTTTTAACAATTATCTGTTATAATATATTTAATTCTGATAATTTTATATTATAATAATGGAGTGGTTCAATTATGAATACAGAGACTAAAATGATTGGTATCTGTGGTGTTAACTTATTTAATCAGCAGCCCATTCAATTTATACAGGCACTTCAAAAAGAAAGCCAAAAATATAATTATTGCATTACTACTTTTTGTTGTAGCGCAGATAATTCATACTATCCTTTCAACCTCAATAGCATAGACAATACATGCAATGAGCAGCTCGTAGAGCTTATTAGGCATGTTTATTTTCGAGGTATGATTATTTTTGCAAATACTATAAAAAACCCTTCTCTCATTCAACTTATCATGGATATATGTACCGAGAAGAAAATCCCTGTATTCTGTATTGAAGGAAAACTCGATGGTGCTTATTGCATGAAATTTGATAACCTAAGTGGATTTGAGAATATTGTTCGGCATGTAGTAGAGCATCATGGCTGCCGTAAAATCAACATGATTGCAGGACCAAATGAGGATATTAATTCCGAACAAAAAGTTAATATCTATAAAAAAATATTACTCGAAAATAATATTCCTATCGAACCAGAACGAATTACATATGGAGACTCTAGTGAATCATCGGCCAAAAAAGTTGTCCAAGAAATATTAAACAATCCTCTTTCTATGCCTGAAGCAATTATCTGTGGCAATGACGCTATAGCCATTTCCACATGCGATGAATTACATAATGCTGGTTTTACTATTCCGGATGATTTAATCGTAACAGGCTTTGAAGGTACACAAACTGGTCAGTATTATGTTCCTGCACTCTCTACTTGTGTGCCTGATTTTGTTTCTGTTAACCGATTCATTTTAGAGGAAATTGAACGTTATCATAATCACGAAGCTTGTAAACCTTTTGATTATACTATTCCCTATGTTCCACTCATTAATCAGTCATGCGGATGCAAACAAGTCTCATTGTCCAACCTTAATCACATTGTTTCATCCTTATGTAAGAACAGCTCAGATTCTGCATGGCATAACATCACTATGAATCAGCTTGTTACCGCTAATTATCATAATTCTGATATCATGGACCTTGCCAATATGCTTCTTGAGTATGCCCATTTGTGGAATGATCATTTTCGTTTTTCCTTTGTTAAAGCTAGCCTGCTACATTCCTATGAGGTTCCTGACGGCCTTACTGATATGGTAACACTTCTAGATGTTGGCGAAAATAGTCATCAAAAACCAGGCAAGATCTTGGCACTCAAAGACCTCATTGACTATATTAATTCCAAAATCGATAATGACATTCTTATTGTCACTATACTATGTTCCGACATTACAGTGTACGGCTATAACATAGAGGGCTATAAGAAAATTGACGAACGAAAGATGTTGCGTTGTAAAGATTTTACTTTTTTTCTTTCTTACTGCCTTAATACCATTTTGTACAACAACATCAACAAAGAGCTTACTACTGGTCTTATTAACGCAAACCTGGAAATCTCTACCATGGCACTACAGGATTCTATGACCGGATTGTACAATCGTCAAGGATTTTACAAAGCAATAGAACCATTATTAGACATGGAATTCAACCTCGGAAAGCTTCTATATATCTTTTCTATAGATATGAATAGTTTAAAATATATAAACGATACCTTCGGTCATGCTGATGGCGACTTTGCCATTACAACACTTGGTCATGCTATTCAAAACGTAACCGGGGACCTTGCCATCAGTGCCCGCTTTGGTGGTGACGAATTTGTAGTAGCTGTTATTAGTGAAAGAGAAAATGCCTATACCGCGGCGGAGTTCTCAAAAAATTTAGAAAAGTGCATTACTATAACAAATGGCCTTTCCCAAAAACCTTATCCTGTAGAGGCAAGTGTTGGTATGATATGTCTTCCTATTACTCGCGATATGAATTTAGAAAACATGATAGCAATTGCAGACAAAGCAATGTACAAAATGAAAAAGAAAAGCAGAAAATAACTGCTTTTCTTTTTTACTGTACACCTACCTATTTACGCATTGCTTTAATTACGCTTTTTACTTCAGAATCCGGATTCCTTGACTCGCATATTTTCTGCAACGCCTTATTATATGTCCATTGGTCCATTTTGCAATCATGCAACAATATCTGCATTGTTTCATGAGGAAATGTAACGAACGCTTCCGCCATAGTCCATGCCGCTGCCATCTGTGCATAATACCCTTTATACTCTCTATTCAAGGTTACTAGAATCCGCTCTAAATATGGATATACGCAGTAATTCTCATTTTTCGTATCCATTTCTACATCTTCCATAGATATCACCCTTTTTCGCGACTGTTTCTTGCCATTTTTGTCATACTTTAGATATTGATTCAGCAACATAATCAATGCCGTCCTTACTTCAAACTCTTTTTCTGACAAAAGATAAGGCTGTAAGAACTCCCATACAAGCTCTCTATTTTCAGCTGCAAAAGTAAAGCTATTACAAAAGCTGTCACAAACAGACCAATTATCAATATGTGGAATAAAATTCTTTAGCAATTGTAATGCCTCTTCCGCCTCTTCCTTTCGTGTTCCGTATCCGATTATCATTCCACGAAACATAACCTCTTCAAAATAGATATCCTCATATTGACCTTCATAAGACCCTATTTCTCTCTTCCAATCCATGTTCTTTATGACATCTTTGGCAAGTTTTCTCAATACAGGAAGCCGAACACCCAGCAACGGCTTGGACTTTGGTATTAACGATGACGAGAAATCTCTATATTTTGTTTCTGCTCTTTCCACCAGCTGTCTACGTATTTCATCCCTCATCCGTTATACCTTCCTACTTCTTTTACATACTTTTGAATCTCAAGATGGTCTTCTGGCATACGACAGCCCACAACGTAAGTTCCATTATCATTGCTCGAACGAATTACTACTCCTGTAAGTGGTTTATCATTGAGTAAGGCAAAATCCTTAATCGTAATCTGTACCACCTCACCCTTAGCATCTGCAAATTCCTGTCCTCTACATGTAAATGCAAAACCTCCAGCGCTGATATTAACCATCCTGCCAGCAAAAGAATGATTTTTACTCTTTAACAGAATATCACAAGAATTAGTCATCGGCAATCTTGGATGTTTTCTTCGGTTTACTACCTTTGGCGTTCCTTCCAATTCTAATTCATAAGTCATCTTATCTTTTCTTCCGATGAAAGCATGCTCCCATACATATACTGAATTATTAACAACTATCTGCGCCACATACCTTTTCTTCTTAATCTCGCCCTCTAAAAATAAGTCTGTACGTGCATCTGACGGTATCCATATACATCCCTCTCTGATTTCAGCAACCTCTGTATGAAGCTCTCGATTACTTCCTTCTTCAGCCAGTTTTACCTTCATGCCTTCTTCTATATCCTGTTCGCTCATAAAACCGCCTTCGCCAAGTTCTTCTACCAGTGCACCAACAACACCTTCAATATTAATCACATTACGTGCCGTTTCTTCATACTTGCTCAACATAGAGTTCGTCGTATTTTCAGATTCTACCACGCTCTCTGTCATTGTAACCATAATATCCTGCACTTGATTCATATTCTCAACCATGTTCTTATTAGAGCCTTCCACACTCTTCATCGCATCATCAACAATCTGAATCTCATTTCCAAGCTCCTTAGAATCATCCGCAATCATTCTTACGCTGCTGTTTACTGCCTGCATTGTTTCAAGAGTCTCTGAAATCAATTTTAAAATGGTTGTTATAGACTCTGTCATTTTATCTGAAGTATCCTCTAAATTCTTTAATTCTTCCATAATACTATTAGAAGAATTTTGTGTTCCCATACTTAAATTGCGAATTTCATCCGCCACAACCGCAAAACCTTTTCCTGCTTCGCCCGCTCTCGCTGCCTCAATAGAAGCATTCAATGCAAGTAAATTTGTCTGAGAAGAAATATTCTCAATCGTACCCGTTTCCTGTTTTACTCTTTCAAACTGATTCTTGAATTCATTTAAAACAGTTTCTACTTCTGTCGATAATTTGGCCATAGCATTGGTAGATTCTACTACCTTTTCTAATTCAATCGCACTGCTATTTGCATGCTCTTCTGATTTTTCACTAATCTGTACAATATTTTCAACGAGGCTTGCTACATTTTCCACCTGTTGATCAATATCCTTAGTCATCTCCATAGAAGAATCAATTCTCTGACTTAACATACGATTCTTCTCTGCTAAATCTCCCATACTTTCAACAACCTGCTTTGCACCCTCTCTATTCTCGTCCGCAAGCTCTCTTACCACCGTAACTCCATCCACTACAGAATTACTTGCAATCTTTACTTTCTCTACCGTGGTCGTTACTTTGTCCAAATTATCTTTAATCGATTCTAGTAATGTACTATCAGAAACCGACAAATGTTTAATAGACACAATATAGCCCATGTAACAAAGCAGAATAATTCCCACTTGCATTTCATAATTAAAAATCTCTTGTGGCGAATTCATCCCATTCATACAATTACGGATAATACAAACACTTAATAGTACTACATTAAATGCACCGCAACGTAAAATAAGCCCTTGATTCTTAAAAATAATCATAATTCCCACCATAGGTAGCACATAGGTAAATACCAGCATTTCTTCACTCGCCAGCATAATATATAGATAATACAGACCATATCCTATACAAGCTATATCCTGATACAGCTTCGTCTGCCATCCTTTTAACTTAATGACCATCAAACCCAAAACAAAAGGCCCCCATGATACCAATTCCATTCCAACGAAAAATAATAGCGTTTTCTGTCCTTTTGCCACTTCAACAATATAAACGATCGAAAAAACAAGAATTAGAATCATCCACATAATCATTGCTTTTTTGTTTGCTTTTTTTGCAAATTCTTTTTCGTAATATCCCATACAACACCTCCATATTTTTAATACCATAGTTTAATTTTATCATTATTGGCTGATTTTTTCACTATGATTATAAATATTTTCTAGTAATTTTACTGATGTTTTCCAAGTCATTATCAGTACTATGTTCCTCTCCGACTCGCTCCCTTCAGAAATGCAAAGCAAGACCAACAAAAAAAGAAATCTCTAAACTTATGGGTGCAATCAAGACTCGTAGAATTAAAGATGATGTGATTATGAATATGCGCCTTATCCGTATGAGTCGCTACGATAAAAGCATGATTGCCTTTGGTAAATCGCATAAGCCATATCCTCCATTCTCTCATGCGGAACATTCTGAAGAAGCTCTGCATTTCTATCAGCGGAAACAACTTCCATAGAAAGCTTGCTCTTCATCTGCTCATAATCAGAGATAGAATCAAGATCAAACTGAGGCGACTCACGAAGGCCGTTCTCAACAGCGTCTGCAAAGCGATCAACAATCTCAGGAATATCTGAGCCGTTCTCATACTCCGCAAAAGCTTTTTATACTATAACCTTTACGTTTTGTTAAAGTGTAAAGATTAAAAGTCCATACATACTGGCTCCGGTGACGCGACTTTGTTCACTATAGAAAAATCGAAATTGATGTAAACGATAGGGCAGTTTATCAACTAATGTAAGCTGCTTTATCGTTTACACCAACTTCGATTGGTTTCTAATCAATTTCCCTTTCGGCTCTATGTATTCATGCAAAAATCTGTCACAATCCGCAGCTGTTTTTCGCTCATTTCCCATCCAATGAGTCACTTCTCTTGATGGAATAAAGCTTGTCCAATCCTCATTTTCCACATTACAATCGGGTGCAATATTCCCCACGAAAAATTCATGCTTACATAAAGAAGGAATCTTCTTGATAACCTCATCCGCAACCATTAAATGTGTAACCCATGTTGCCATAAAACACCTACTTCCTACAATTTATCCCTTAATGCTATTAATTTTTTCTCACTAACGTCTTATATTATACAAAAAACACTCCCGATTTTCTACCGGGAGTGTCATTAATTACATCTATTCATTTATTCTCTACAACAAACGTTTCACATCCTGCTTGTTATATAAAAATCTTCTCACTTCCATAATCTTATCCTCACCCTCATCATCTATCACAACATAATAGACAACAAAGTTTTTCACATAAATTCTGTAATATGGATAGCGTCGTTCCCTTAAAGAACGATATGGTTCAAATGATTCTGCCACAGGCTGACGCTCTAATATCGCAGCTTATACTTTGTATTAGCCATTTACCCTACTTCTAAGATTAGAGAAAACTTCTTCATGCGTATATCTTCTGTCATCTTCTTCCGCAGCTTTATCCGCCATATCAAGAGCTGCTTCAATGCCATCTGTTAATCTTGAATATGCTTCCAGACTAAGCACAACCATTGCACCATAGCCGTTTTTTGTCAAATATACCGGTTCGCCACATGCAACTGCCTTCTCTACATCTGGAAACTTATTTCTTAAATCTGAAACTGGTCTAATCTGTATCATAAGAACCTCCTTGCAATGTTTATCATAATTTTATCATCATTTTATCTTTGAATATATTATAACCGATTAATCATGATTTTACAACAAGCAACTGCAACTAAAATTTTCAAATATATACAAGGTTCACAGTACGCAATATTTCTTATTTTCACGCCTGAGAAATTCTTTCTCAGGCTGTCGCGATGCTCGTCAAAACTGGATGCAAGCATCCGTCTTTCCTCGCTATTCGCGCAAAAAATATAGGGAGCCTTTGCAGACTCCCTATACAATGTATAGCTTCAATTCCATCTTTTGGGGAAATCGAAATACGTTGTCCTCATAATAGAGCTTTGGGGTATTTCAAATGTCCCTAAAAACGTTGCATCTTCAATTAACGTGCTGAGTTGATAGCTGCCTGTGTGGTGGCAGTACACATCCTAACAATGAAAACATAATCCTACATTTAAGCTTCTGAACAGAACTTGATACTATAAAATCTATCTCACAATTTTCTACTCATATTATAGAAAAAGGTTGCATGAAAGCAACCCTTAATCTCAAATTCTATTTATAATGCATTACATTTTTGTATGATTATTCAGCTGTGCCTCAATATCTCTGCCTTCATACATCACACGAATTACTGTCACAAGTCCTGCCGCTTTATCCAAAATATAAAATACCAGATAATTATCAACAGGCATAACTCTCATACCTCTGCTATGCCAATGTTCTATATTATAGGCTCTGTATTTCTCTGGAAATTGTTCAAGCCCTATAATATTCTCTTCTAACCTGTCAAGCTGACCAGCTGCATTATCAGGCGAAAGCAATTCAAATGCAATATACTCATATATCTTTCTTAAATCCGCATTGGCTTGCTCTGTGATAGTTACTTCATAAATCATAAGCCATAGTCTTTTCGGATATCAGCAAATGCCTGTCTTGCTGGTTTTGTTCTTCCCTCAAGCATATCCGCATATCCTTTCTCCAGTTCTGCATCTAATTCTATTTCGCTCAATTCTGCCACATTTACAGGTTTTGCCGTTGGTAGCTTGACTTCAAAAGGAAGTCCTCTATTTAAAATAATCTGTTTATAGAACATATTGATAGCATTGGATGCAGGAATTCCAAGTGCTGATAAAATACTCTCTGCCTGCTCCTTCACATCTGGCTCTATTCTTGCATATAAGTTAGCTGATTTTGTTGCCATAATGTAACACTCCTTCCCAAATAAAAGTGTTTCTCTTTGTTTTCTATATTATACCACATGTGCGTACAATAGCAATACATTTTATTTTTAACAACATAATAAATAATTTGTGCAGACAGTGTCTGCACAAATTAGACTCTTGCAAAAAACTATACTATATTTACATATATTTTAATCTTAGCAGGAGTTTTCCAATGTACACGCAAAACCTTACGTTTCAAAGAATTCGCATAACTTTTCGCCATATCATAATCAACTTCAAACTCCCCTAATAATACAGCATTTGAATTATCAAGAATATTTGTGGCTGGATGCACTGATGCAATAAACTCCTCATCTGGTACTACTAACGGCTGTTGAATTTTAGCATTTGGATTAATGCGCATATTATACTCAAATACATTATTAGCACAAGCTTTAATACTGTTAACATATGACTCAATTAAGATTTCTGGTACTTGGGATACCCCATTTTTTACGGCAATAGGAAAATCGATACTCTCTTTTAAGAATTTCTTTACCCCAACTAAGACTTGCTCTTTCTCCTGACTGGAATCAATAATATCATTAGCATTTTCTAACTCAGCCTGTTTTAATTCAAGTTGCTCATCAAGCTCTAATTTCTTTATCTTGTAATCCTCTTCACTAACTACCTCAGCTACTAATGCATCAAGCAATACAGTTAATTTCTTCTTTATCGCTGTAATCTCTGCCTCAATCTTCTTTGTATCCTTTTTACATGTAGTCTCTAATGAAACATAGTTCTTCTCGATAACATTGTAATTCTTATCAGCGATATCATCAGATACACTAAAATACTCAAAGACTTTTAATGTAAATAAATCCAGTTTCCAATCAATGATACCATTAATACTACAATTATCCTCTAGTAAAAGACTTCTCTCTAATCGTTTTTCCCGACTGCCATCATCAATCAAAGCATAACAACGATAAGTACCTGTTCCATCTGCTCTGCCCATATCTCTCCTGAATCTTCGACCACAATGCAAGTATGATTGTATATTCATTAATCGAAATGGCAAAAGCAAATGGAATCAATCCATTAAAGTATCTAGAATATATTTTGGATGCACGTCCAAATAAGGAAATGCTAGACGAAGAATTAGAAAAACTATCGCCATGGAATGATGAAGTAAAAAGAGCATGTCAATCATATCCCATCACTTCAATAGCTGTAAAAATCTGTTTGAAATGAAGAGATTGTTCTAACCCTGTCACGTATAAGCACTTTTCAAAATCATATGTTTCCTTACGATAAAGAATTGCCGCAATATCACGGGAGTGGTAAATGGAACCACCATCGCTTTTTGTAATCAGACAAGTGGGCATATCATATTTCTCCAAATCAATCACTTGTGCTCCCTGACTTTCAACAAGTAATTCCATTTCCTTCAATTTTTCTACCAATGCCGGCACCTTGTCACGATAGAAACTTTCACCCAAATAAGAATCAAATGATATTCCGAGCAAATCATAAATGCGTTCAAACTCAACCATACTGATATCCTTGAACCAATTCCAAATCTCTAATGCCTCCGGATCATTTTGTTCCATTTTTACAAACCATTCTCGTGCCTCTACAATTAAGTTCTCATTGCTTGTAATTTTGCCTTATTCGTTGTTCCATATAAAATCTTCATTACTTCTGTCCTTCTTTTATATGAATCCTCTTTTTTGTGCTTCTTCAATCAACTTCGGTTGAATCAAAGGGTAAGTCCAACTATCAACCAACTTATCTGTAATCAATATCGTTTCAATTTCACTATGTAACTCTTCAAAAGAATTAATATCTGCATAATAAAGCATTCCAAAAGATTCTTCATCCAGATTCTCGTTTACTCGTGTTTTTCCTTTTACCGAATACACACATATCGGCTTAATATCAAACTCAACTGCACCTGTCTCTTCTCTTAATTCACGTTTTGCAGTTTCTAAAATAACTTCACCATCTTCTCGATGACCACCGGGAACTTCGTAAGTATTACGTTCTTTATGTTTGCAAAATACCCATTTATTATCGGTTTTTGCAATAATAACGGCAAACTTAAGTAGACAATCATCTACGCTATCATAAAATTTTACTTCTACCAACCGCAAACACCTCTTCCATAAAATTAAATACTCTTCATCAAGTATTCTTTTTTGTTCTTTCTTGCTGAACTTTGAAAATACTGTATCATATGCCAAATCTATCATATTCAACAATTCATCATCCGGAAAATCGCTTAAAAATATCGTATTCCAATATGGCTGTTGTACCGGTGGACAATGATATCCTCTTACCACTTTTTCCGGATATGCTATTCTATAAAACTGCCCCGCATCAGCAGTACACTTCAACGTAATTTTATAATCGCGTTCATAAGGATACAGCTGTGCGAAAATTTTACCATTCAACTTATAGCAGATTGGAACATCACCAAACGGACAATCCTCATACGCTCCGTGCTTACTCATACAATAGTCTTTAATATCTTGAACCCGCATTAACTTTCACTCCTATTAGCTAATGAAATTTTTATAGAAGTGATTGTCTGATAACATTCTCTTTATTGATTCAAACTTACACTCACATAATCTTTCACACAATCCTAAAACTTCATCATTTATAAAACCATTGACTTCATATCTTTTAATTCCATCTTGAAGATGGAATAAGAATATGGCTCCATTTTCAGTTATATATTCATTCCAATATTCAAATTCGAGATGTACAGATATAAATTCTTCCCATATCATAGCATTCTCTCTGGGAAAAGATACCATAAAATTTCCACCATCGCGATTAATTTCAAACCCTTGATGTTCCAACAAATATATTGATTCATCTATTCCCATTACATATGAATGATACATAATTTTCACTCCTTCGCTTAATACCCCATAATATCATCTCACTCTGCTCTTGACATGAGCCTCCTTCGCATGTGGATTGATGACAACACGGCGATCCTATGCCTTTGGCACAGGTTGCCATGACAACAAGTCTACCACATGCTACTCATGTAAAGAGCATAGTGTTATATTCTCTATATAAATTCTTTCTTCTTAATTCCTTTCAAGAAATCTTTCTTCAAGTCTCTTTTTGAATGAAATATTCTCTTCTCTGAATTTGATAAATCCTGATGTTCCGTTTTCACTCGTAACAATTCCAAAGTACAAATCAAATCTGCGGCTTGAAATAAACGATATTCGTTTGGAATAACTTTTCGCACATCATAATCAACCAACTGTGTCGCAAACACTGTATTAAGAATACGATTCAATTCATGCTGTCCATTATCATAATATAAAATGACCTTGCTGAAACTCTGAAAATATGTAAGGTTGTCCCTAATAAACTGCGATAAATCTCTCGCCATTCTTGCTTCCAGCTTAAATATATTTTCATACTCCGATTTTCTATAGACAAATGACTTATACTTAATATCACATCCGAGTGTGAAATAAAATAACTTCGAAAATATCGCACGTCTTTCATTTGGTTGAAAATATCTATATGGGTCTTCTCTTCTAATTAGCGGTTCTGTATGAATTGCCTGTTCATTACCATACCCCATATTCTTTAATGCTTCATTTAACTTACTAATCTCTGCTGATATATCAACACTCTGGTCATGCAGAATCATAGTAATAATATAATATGGTGCATGCTTTTCATATTCACCGAAATCCCCGGATTCATCTACAAATACACTTAATTCCTTCATAATACCTCTAAAATAAAAAACGGCGGGGAGTCTCCCCGCCAAATAGGTTGGACCTGGGTCTTTCGACCAGCCCATCGTAAACTTGTTTACACTATTATTATATGCAGAAAAACGAATTTATGCAATAAGTTTTTAATTCCATTCTATTTATTTTCTAAAATATAATAATCTCCATACTTAGTTCCATCTTGGCTAACAATTATCTTTTCAGAAGCAACAAACCCCAACTCATGTAAAGCTTTCAATCTTTCTTTAGCCTCTGGAACTGCTTTAGTCGCAATTATATTGCAGTAAAACAAATCATATGTAGTATCTTTAATAAGCGAAATTATATCTGCAATCTGACCTGCATCTTCATAATCACTACGCAAATCTATACGTAGCAAACCACACTCGTAAAAGTGCTCATCTGCTTCTCTATGGAACAATTCAATCGTACCAACAGCTTCCATAGTTTCTTTATCAATAATAGTCCATCTTACAAAATATCTTTCATTATAAGAGAATATCCAAAAATCTACTGCCTGTTTCATTCTCTCTAATGTTCTGTAATAGAAATCATCCCCATTACAATTATCACTGTTAAAGAAAGGAACCGCACTAGCATCCGAATAAACCTTTAACAAATCATTCGTATCTTCTGTCGAAATCAATCTTAACAAATATTTATCGTTTTCAAATTCCGGACAGTACTCATATACATCTCTCATACTATTCACCTCATTTGTTATTTTCGAACTTATGTTCTCTGTTGATTATAGTACATATTCTTGAATTAATCAACTACATTTTTCTACAAGGTTCACAGTATGCAACTTTTCAAAAAAATATAGGGAGCCTATTACAGACTCCCTATACAATGTATAGCTTCATTATAATCTTTTCAGGGAAACGAAATGTGTTTTGACTATGATAAAGCCTTGCGCTTCGAATCATATAGTCTCTAGGTATTTCGTAAGTCCCCAGAAAACAAGCAGTTTCAATTACTGTTTGTTGTTGATAGCTGCCTGTGTCGCTTTCAACAAAAGGGGGTGTCGAATCAAGTAATGAAACATTGGTTTTACCCTTTGTTCCATCGGCAATACACCTAATTGGCACATCATTATAAAATGTCAAGTACCATTCGAACCTATCCTTATATACCACTATCTTGTCTACAAACGCATCAATTACTGAATCCGGAATATCATTAACATCAAAATTGAAGTCTTGCTCAAGAGCATATTTTAATACTTTCAATTTATTATCCAGATCCTTACTAGATAAATCTTCTGTTAACTGAAGTTCATCAATTTGTTTTTGAATATGATCAATTGACTTTTGAAATTCTTCTTTCTTTGTTAAGTATAAATCTTTAGGAATCTCATCCGCCAATCTCATCTCAACTAAATTATCAAATTTCTTTTTAATTCTCTCTTGCTGCGACACAAGCTTTTTGAGCCTTTCTTCATTGTCATTAGTTGTTTCTGATGTAATATTTTTTTCTAAAAGCTCATTTGCTATTTTCAAGATACCTTCTTTATCTTCAAAAAAGGTTGTAAAAATAACCTTCGCCATAGCATATAATTTCCAATCTTGCATATGCTGAGCTTCACAAATTCCTTCAGTTGGAAGTCCTTTTTTCTCTCGATATCGTACAGAACCTGTTTTTATTTGATTGTAACATTGAAATGCATACTGTGTATACCCTGCTTTGGTAACATGCCATTTCCTTTTGTTAAACCTATGCCCACATGAGCAAATCAATTTCTTGCACCATATATTGTCAGAGGGTTTTATCCCAATTTTTCCTTTATTCCAAGCCTGAGTCGTTCTACTGTTTAACATTTCCTGAACTCTTGCAAAATCCTCTTTTGAAATAATAGGTTCATGCTTTCCCTCTACAACAATCTTTTCATATTCTCCATAATTGTTTCGTCTTTTCTGATTCAAATAATCATCCACATACTGTTTTCTATATATTACAGTTCCACAATAAAATGCATTATTTAGAATCCTACTTACACCAGAGCAACTCCAATTTGATAACCCAGTTGCAGTTTTTCTACCAGCCTCTTCAAGAAGAAATTGAATCTTTCTAATTCCGTTTCCAGCTAAATACCAGTCAAAAATCATTTTTACAGTTTCAGCCTGCTCCGAATTAATTACATATCCCCCATGATTAGGTAATTTATCATAACCCAATATATTACCTGTTCCATAAGGCACACCATTCTGGAATGAAATCATTTGGCCAGCCTTAACTCTTACAGATATTTTCTTACTCTCATTCTGAGCTAACGTTGCCATTAATGTTAATTTTAGTTCTCCATCACTGTCATTCAAAGTCCATATATTATCTTCAGTAAAATAAACTTCTATTCCCATTCTTTTCAATTTTCTGGTTTCCAGTAATGTATCTACTGTGTTTCTTGCAAATCTGGATACTTCTCTTGTAATGATAAGATCAAAACAACCTTTTTGGGCATCTTCCATCATTCTTTGAAAATCTTTTCTCTTATTAACAGAAGTGCCTGTAATACCCTCATCAACATATTCACCATAAAATTCCCATTCTGGATGAAGTTTAAGTAATTCTCTATAATATTGACGTTGATTTTCTAACGCTGATACTTGGGCTTCATGTTCAGTCGATACTCTTGCATATGTAGCAACTGTTCTCTTTTTCATCTTCGTTTCCTTATACCCACTTTTGTTTCCAGTTAAATATTAACATAATATCTACAGTTTCGCAATCATTTTGTTTGAATCATTTACTATTCCTGCGTACGTTTCTGAATTAATCAATCCTTTCAGATTAAGGTTATGTAGTAAAGATACTGCCATTTTAATCTCAAGTTCCTTTTGTTTCTTTTTATCAATTATTATTTTCTTCTTCAAAAAATTCACTCCTAGCATAAAGATTTCTGCAGGTGGCTCTAGTCATTTCAAACTTTTCTATGCCCACATTGGTATTGCACCATCCTCTTCGGACCAGTCTCCTGGAAGTATCATTATCATAATCAGGTCATCGCCATACCTCTCGGTATTTGCACTCTATATTCTTCGCCATGCGTATAGGTGGCTAGGCTCGCATCTTATCACGTCCTACAGAAATCATATTTAATTTTCAATGTACATGTTTTACTCTTATACTTATATTAATAGGAACAAAAAACGTACAATAGTTTCATTCATTTGTAAATATTCTATCAATGCGAAATTTTTTCATTACATTTACCATTACCACTCTGGCTTCCTGCTTAATATCCTCGACATTGTAATCCTTTTTATTTTTAATTGCTTTGCAAATGATACTATCTAAGTATGGTTCATAAAATCCAACTACAAATTCTCTTGCTTTTTCATCACCAGCTAATGCTTTTTCTATTACACAAACAGGAAGCTTTACCTTATTATAATCCATGTTCTTTTAGCAACCTCCTTAGCTTTTCTATTCCCCTTTTCCTTTTTGTCTTAACCGTATCGTAATTGATATTCAATTCCTTCGATATTTTAATCAATGGAATTTCTTCACAATAATACAATAAAATAATGTCCATCTCTTCTTTATTCAATTGTATTAGCGTTTCATATAACTTTTCGTTCCTGATAGGTACTCGATATCTGCTTATATCGATAAAATAATAATCAAACACTTCAATACTCGAAGGAACATCAGACATAGTTCCCACATCAGTTATAAGATAAGTTTCCTTATCTATATCCTGCAAACTAATTTGATAAATCACTGCTCTCTTGATTGATTTCTTCATATAAGAATCAAATACATTTTGTATACATTCTTCCTCTTCCGAAGTATATTTTTTGTTTCTCATCCTTTTGCTCCTTTTATTCTTATATGAGGTACCTCTATCCTGTCGACATCAACTATAATAAATTATCATGGTTTCAAAATAAACGCCGTTGTTGTTGACTTTTGGCATATTCTGTCTACAGTTTGTTGACTTTACATCTTCTCACATTGCTTACAAAAAAAGAGGAATATGCTTTACTTTTAACAAAGCCCTATTCCTCTTCAAAATATATTATATAGGAAATTTACTATCTACCCATTTACACTACCTATCTTTTTTGTTAGATAACAGTTGCATACCCTTTAGTAAAATTTGCTGTTCTTCTTTGGTATACTTTGTAATTATTAAAACAATATCATGCAGGATAGAATTTACGAATGATTCATTTTCTATCTGTGTTCTTCCAGTTAACCAGTCTGCTGACACTTCTAATGCATCTGACAAATCTCTTAATATGCTGGCATCTGGTATCGTTCTGCCTATTTCATAAGATGAAATAGCAGCTTTCGTAACATGTATTTTGTCTGCTAATTGTTGTTGCGTCATACGCATATTTTTCCTAGCTATTCTTACTCTGTTACCTACACACAATTGATTTTCATCAAACTCACTCATCACAATAACTGTTTCAACAAACTCCTCATTGATCTCCCTTTTTTGGAATTCGCCTTTTACATGACGCATCAGAAATTCTTATGTCGCTCTATCCTCCCTTTGCTGTATATTACTGATGTTCATGGAAACTATATCATATTTATCTTTAAAAAACATATCAATGTAAAAATCAGCACTTTTAATGTAAAAAAATGCAATTCACATGTGGATTTATTCATAAAAATTCACTTTATCCTACATTTAGATAACAAATTACTGAATACTTATTACCATGATCCACAAATTTAACTCTTCCATTATATCTGGCTAAAATCTCTGATATGCTCGGTACTCCAAATCCATGTTCTTTTTTATTTTCTTTGGTTGTCTCCAAGCTGATAAATGAACCATTAAGCTTACTGTTCTCCACTTTTATTACTAATTGATTATGAAAAATTTTGCAATCTAAAGCAATAAATCTATCATCTATTTCATCTTTCATACATGCTTCTATCGCATTATCCAAGAGATTTCCGAAAAGATTTTCCATATCTCCATTTGGTAAATATAAATCTTCTGGTAGAAAAACATTACTCTTAATATTTATTCCTTCATACTTCGCTCTTCCGAATTCATATCGCAGAATAGAATTTAAGATTACGTTGCATGAATAAAAATCATTGTCAATCTTATCTATTTCTACATTTATTTCCTCTAGTCTTTCTGCAAGTTTTTCCATTTTCCCGTTTTCTACAGCATACAGCAACCCTACAATCAGGTTCTTCATATTATGTTTTATTTTTGAAATATATTCAAACTTTTCTCTTATCTCGACTGAGGTAGCTTCTCTTGCATTTAATAAAGTAATCTCCTTTTGCTGAGACACCATTTTTTCAACAGACAAAGAAATATTCATGATTAAATATAGGAAAATAAAAAAAATCATAATATGTAAAAACACAACTAACATGCTGCAAATAAATATTTCTCTCACATTGACGTTACATGCTATAATCCATACTGTTGTACATACAATAACCGATGCAGCTGAATACAAACTTAATGCTATAAGAATTTCATTTGATAGTGTTTTGAGTCTTATTTTTTTATTTCCATATATTTTACACAGTAAGATAATGATTGAACCATGCAAAAGCAAAATCAAGATGTCCATGTTTATTCCTTTCTCATCTTGCTCAACGAAATCAATATATGGAAAACAAGAATAGAAGAAAGATATCTCTTGTTGTACTAACATTCCTAATACCAGGAATGATGAAACCATACCTATTTTATATTTAACAACAGATTTTATTCTTAAACTAACAATCACACACACCATTACTAATAAAGGAATCTTTACTAAACCTATACCAGTTAATGTAAAAAGTCCACATACTAAACACATCCCAAAGATTTCTATCAGATAAATACTTGTCATTTTTACTGAACTATCTTCTTTAAATGATTTCATATAATACCATAAAAGAAGTAGCTCACAAAAATAGAAACACACTTGAAAAATCATCTCACCCATCTTACAGATACCTCTCAATAAATTCAAGATAATCTGCTTCAAATGTTTTTTTCTGCCCTTTAGAAATTGGAACTACCTCTCCATTTTCCAATACAATCTTGTTATTCCCAATTGATGTAATTCTACTTAAATTAACAATATACGAGCTATGCGGCTGTGAAAAGAATGAATCATCCATAAAACTCAATATCTCTTCAGTTTTCATATAACTACTGTATTCACCTGAATCAGAAACAATGATTTTTTTCCTGCCTTCTTTCATTACATATAAGATATCTTTAATCCTCATATTATATTCAACTGCATTACTCGTAAATCGTATTCGTCTATCTCTTTCTTTGATGAATGGTCTTGCTCTTACTAATGTTTCTTCAATTTTCTCATGTGTAATAGGCTTTAATATATACCCCATTGTGATTAAATCCAAGGCCGGAATTCGGTATTGTTTATGATAAGTAGTAAATATAAAAATAGCCTTTTCATCTTGTTTCCTAATTGTCTTTGCAAGCTCAATTCCATTCATGCCAGGCATTTCAATATCCAAGATAAAAAGGTCATATAATTGTTTCAAATAATTACTTGCTTCTAATAATTCCTCTCCTGATGAATAAATATCCCATTTCAATTTCCAATCATCTAGTTTTGATAATTCTTCTGCTAATTTTCTAGCCTCCATTCCATTATCTTCACAAATAGCTAAATTCAACATATTTCGCTCTCCCTCAAAAAAATTTAACTACCCCCTGTTTTTTTGTGATTCCATTATAAGTTTCTCATATGCTATTTCATTCACAATTTTTAAATGCTCTGCGAATATTTCCTCCGGTAAGGCTCTTAAGTATGATTTACTATTTAGTTGCATTTCCATATTTTCAATTGGAATACTATTTCCCAAAACAAATAGATTTGGATCAACAGAAAACTTCTGGTAAAGTTGCCTTTTTACATTATCTGGAATGCCATATACTCCTCTCTCATAATATGACACCATATTTACAGATATATCCAAGATTTCTGCAAGTTGTTTTTGGCTTAATTCAAGATAACTCCTCATACGTTGCATTTGTTTTCCAGCTAGTATATTATCCTGTGTTGGATTTACACTCTTTTTCATACGCAAATACCTTCCTTCCTCTTTCCCCATAATCATTATAGAAATCAGCTATGCGTTTTTCGAGAAAGCTAAATTGTGTATTTCCATTATTTTCCAACAGCATTACTGTGTTTCCCTCATAGCTAAGCTGTTATTGACTTACATAAATCTTATGATACAATTAGTGTAAACTTTATATATTCCATTAATAACTGTTATATGGTGAAAAATAATCTATTTTCACCATATAGCAGTTATTTTTTCGTCCTAAATCGGACGTATGAGTTGTAAGCCGCCTGCCTATGCAGGCACAACTCGCAAAGTGTTTTCAACAACTTTGCCAAAGGGATAGCAAGCACTGCCTGTGTTCCCTCACAGGCACCATTTCCCCAAATTTCTTCCAAGTAGAAACTTGAGAAAGTTGGCTTGCATGGGGCATATCCCCCTGACCCCCTTTGCACTCCAAAACCCAGCAATTACTCCACTGGAATTTCTGAATTTTTACGTTCAAAAACCACACCGCCGGATACGGCATATCACAAAATCTTCTTTATAAATAAGGAAGGGAAAGGACAAAGCAATGGCAAAAAGAGAAAGACAAAATGAATTGAAAATATATCTGAGCGATGATGAGCAGTACATCCTAGAACAGAAGTGGAAAGCCTCCAATATGAAAAGCAAATCCGCCTTTATCCGACATCTGATTTTGTACGGATATGTCTATGATGTAAACTATGAACACCTACGGGAATACAATACAATCCTCTCTCGCATCGGTAACAATTTGAACCAGATTGCCAAGCGTATGAACGCCACGGGCAACGTCTATGAAGCCGATGTAAAAGAAGTAAAGGAGCTGATGAAACAGGTATGGCAATCACAAAAATCCATGCTATCCAAGCAACCGTCAATAAAGCAGTAGATTACATCTGCAACCCTGCAAAGACAGATGAAAGCATCCTCATTTCTTCCTTTGGATGCAGTCCGGAAACTGCTGCTTTTGATTTCAAGTTTGCTCTGTCAAAAACCAATCAGGCAGACCCAAACAAAGCTTTCCATCTGATTCAGGCATTTATGCCCGGAGAAGTATCTTATAAGGAAGCTCATCAAATCGGCATAGAGCTTGCCGATAAACTTCTGGAAGGAAAATACTCTTACATTGTGGCTACCCACATTGACAAAGGACACGTTCATAACCACATCATTTTCTGTGCTGCAGATAACATCAATCATGAGAAATACCATGACTGTAAAAAGACCTACTATCACATCCGGCATATGAATGATGAGCTGTGTTCCGAGCATCAGTTATCCGTTCTGCCACCAACTGACCAGCGTGGAAAAACATACAAGGAATGGCTCTCCAATAAAAGCAATTCCTCATGGAAAACCAGGCTCAAAAATGACATTGACGAAGCCATCCAAACTGCTGATACTTATGAGGACTTTCTTGACCTTATCCGTGCCAAAGGATATGAGATAAAAGGCGAAACCTTTGATGCAAAATCTTTAAAATATATCTCATTCCGACCACTTGACTGTGCGCATTTTATCCGTGGCAGAGCCAACTCTTTAGGTTCGGAATACACCAAAGAACGAATTAAGGAACGGATCGAAGCAAAGGCATTGATACAGCCTAAAAAGCGTATTCCATTTCCTACAAGAAAGAAGCAGCTTGTCAAAGATTTTTCTTCCCAAAAGCTCATTGACACCTCAGAAGAAAAGTTTGAACAAAATCTCGGTCTTAAAGCTTGGGCGGACATACAAAACCTAAAGATTGCTGCCAGCAGTTACAGTGAAACAGGCTCCATTGCCGAGCTGGAAAAACAGCTTGCATCTAAGTCGGTTCTTGCCAAAACTGCACGAAACAGTCTTGTGGAAACCGAGCATCAGTTAAAGGATTTAGGACAGATTTTGAAATATGCCGAACAATATCAGTCCAATCATATCTATCATGTCCGGTACCAAAAATCTAAAAATCCAGATGCTTACCTGCGAAATCACGAAACAGAACTTCTACTCCATGACGGTGCAGAAAATATGTTGAAACGCCTTGGAATGACCCCTAAAACTCTTGATATTGAAAAGCTCCGTAACGAATACAATTCTTTGTATTCGAAGAAAGAAACCTTACAAAAAACCTATAAATCTGCTGTGAAAGAAATCAATGCTCTCAATAGAAAATTAGATAATCTGAATCAATATCTTAACCGTAGTTCGTCAGTTCAGCAGACTAATGACAGAAAAATGGAAAAGGACAAAACTACTCGCTGATTTTGCCCATCAAAAAAGGTGTATCGCATTGAAGTTTTTCACTTCGTTACGATACACCTTGATATGTGTAGTAAGCTCTTGCTGCTTTTTATACTGATATTCATTTTTTCTCGTATTTTCCACCTTCGTTTTATCATGTACTGTACTCCATATTCGCTCTGTATTCTAACGCAATTCACTCCTGTCGATGTGTAATGTAAACTACTATCGAGGTGAATTACAATGCAGGATATAAAACAAAATCTTGCCAACGCAGTACGTGAAGCCCGTACAGAACTCGGTCTTTCACAGGAAAAGCTGGCAGAAATTCTTAATCTAGATCAACGCACTATATTGAACATCGAAGCCGGACGTGGTAATCCGAAATTTGAGAAACTGTATCCATTGATTACATATCTTAAGATACCAGCAGATAAGATTTTCTATCCGGATAGCAACGACCAGAAGCCAAATCTTCAGAAGCTCCTTACCTTAATAAATGATTGCACGGAACAGGAAGCAAATGATTTGTTACCTATGGTTCGTTATTTGCTTGAATTACTGCGAAAACAAGATAACCCTACTCTTTGATAAACCAATAGAATCTATTTGACACTATTGGTTTTCTTATTTTCAATTATTTTTGCTTATATTTTTTCTCCTCTCTAAAATCTTACTTGTGTAATATTTTAATTATTACATAAGTAAGATTTTAAATCAACCTGTTTGTTTTAATTGACAGCAGAAAAATTAGAACTTATAATATTTTTATTACAACCGTAAGATTTTAGGAGGGATTTTAAATGAGTGACTTGCCGCAGATTTCCGAAGCTGAATATGAAGTTATGATAATCGTATGGAAACATGCTCCAATTAACACCAATGAAATAACAGAAAAATTACTGCAGTCCACAAGCTGGAGTCCTAAAACGATCCAAACACTTATTAAACGTCTTGTTACTAAAGGTGTACTCACTTATGAAAAACAAAG
>JAXJRB010000135.1:0-12258 GCA_036310845.1 Lachnospiraceae bacterium
AACGATGTATTATCCGGCAATGCTTCTTCCATATGCAGCATAACTAAGGTAACCTGAGGGAGGGTTTTTCCTTCCTCTAAACATACATGTCAGTTCATTATAAAAACTTATTTTTTTTGTCTTGACAACTGACCCATTATAGAAAGCATATTCTTCACCCATACGCTCTTCCAAACTTCTTTTTACTAAATCCAAAAATTCTTCGTATATCATCTACCTTTCCTCCGTTCCTTATGCAATGGCACTGTAATCCATCTCATTCACCACTGAAAACATATCCTCTGAAATTTGCGACTTAATAGTTTCATCTGTTGATAATGCTCTCTGGAACTCTGTCATAATTGGCGCATATTTTAATGCCTGCTTAATGACTGTTTTCTTTGCCATTTCCACATAATTTGTTTTCCATGGACTATATGACGAATCAAACGCCTTGGAATATGTCTTAGCAAAATTGTCCATATCATTTTTACTCATAACAGAAAAACCATATCCCCCATTAACGGTTCTGAAAATCCCATAAAAATAGACCAACTCTCCCCTTTCTGAAAAAGCTGGTCTGTGAATTAATTTTGGTTCTAATCCGTATTCATATTCAAATAAATCATTTTCATATACTTCCTGTGCCTGAATGGTCTGCATTTGTCCATTTCGATAAGCAAGGTCTATCAGTCCTTTATATCCTATCTGAAACTGACATTCCATATTTCCTTTATTTTTATAAGGAATTAGGTAAGCTTGTCCTAATGGTGTATTCGGTTCTAAGCCAAGTTGTGCCGCATTTAATAACGCCGCAATAAATGACATTGGTGTGCATTGTTGTAATTGTGGTGTATTATTTAGCGCAGATAAAGCAATTCTTGTAAATCGTTCCGGTGTCATCACTGCCGGCAATGCTTTCTTAATCTCTGGAGCCATTGCCTTTACCATATCAGGAATGCTCATATTTTTTGTAAGCTTCACATCCTTTTTCTCTGACTTTGCTTGCAGTTCTAATTCCTGCTTGATATTCACTTCACTCATATAATATCTCTCCATTTCTATGCTGCATTAATTTGAAATCTTCTGCTTCTAGTTACCTTACAATATTGGTCATATACCTCCGGCTGTTCTTCCTTTAGCCTCTTTGTAATCAAGCCTTCTTGCCTCTGAAGACGTCCAAGAGATTCTATAATTATCTGCGGTTGCATACTCCGCATCTTGCATTTCAAGCTTTACCTGTTGCTCGATTGAATTCTTTTCCTGCTCCATTCGATTAATCAAATCAACCAATTCTTCTCTCCGCTTTAAAAGTGATTGGAAACCATGCAGTTCAATCTGCCTCTTAGAATCCGACTGAAAATATAACTTTGCAATGATTTCTGAACATCTTTCCGTTCCATCCGGTGCCGGAAGCACTTTGGCTAAAACATTGTCATTCCAGAATCGTTCTTCAATCGTAATCAGATACTGTATTAGCTCTTCATCACGCTCAATTTTATGAACAATAAATTCTCTTCCATAAATAAGTGCTGCTATATACCAGCAATCAAAACCCGACACTGCTAAATAATGCTGTACCTGCATTTGATAATGTAACGGAATGTCCCCCTCTTTCCACTTATCAGCTGAATATGGTGATACTGTCTTACATTCAAGCCCTGCTTTTTGCCCTACTATCAAACGGTCAAAATCCGCAAGCATAATCGGGTGTTCTTCATTTTGATATATGGCATTCGCTTTCCTTACCTTTAACCCTGTATTCTCCATAAATCTCTCTGCCACATAATTTTCAAGATCTCTTCCCTGTCGCATACTCTCATTATCAAACTGCACGATTTCATCTGATATTTTATCCTGATATACTTCCATAGCACTTACATACGGATTCATTCCAGTTATTGCTCCGGCATCTGTCCCTGTAATTCCTCTTTTTCTGTGTTTTAACCATTCATCTTTTTCAATATTATTAGTAGCAACAAGCTTTCTCATCGTACCCATTTCCCCTATTACTCTTCTTATTCTTCATGCAGATTTTGCTAACCTCTGATACGATACAGTCTTGTAATTCATATTCAAAAGAATCCTGTATCTTTAACCACTGGTCATAAAAATATGATAAAACACCCGGAACTTTTATCAATTCCTGCACCGTATCCATACTCATATCCTGGCTCATTTCCAACAACATTTCATATATACTGATTACACACACTATTCGATATGCTTCTTCCATAACCTCAGTAGCTTTTTTCTTTGATATATCTCTTTTAAAGCTCTGTAATTCCTTGGCAATCTTTCTTGTAAAGATACGCCTTTTTCTATTCAGTTCCATAAAATTCCTCCCTGCTATGCACATAACATCTGATATGCCTTGTCTATCATTACATTTCCATCCATTGTTCTGCTAAACAGATTTTCCTTATAATTTGAAGTTTTTCTCAATGGCTCTGAATGTGTTGCAAAATCAGATACCGCATTAATGAATCTATATCCATTCTTTCCAAGGCTCTTTAAATCCGGTGCATCAAAATATCTCATCTTCATATCTTCACGTAGTTTATTCATATTTCGAACCTGTTGAGCTGATGTTCCATCTTCAATCGGAAGTAAAATCTGAATATAATCCATAACCTGCTTATCAGAAAGCTTCTTCATTCGCAGTTCATCAAATGCTACCCCAAGCTTATCCATATAGTCCTGTGCCTTAAACAATGTATCTTGTGCTTCCTGAAGCTTACTCCTAATATCACCTGTATGTACCATAGTCCACGAACGTTTTGCTGTAGCAAGCGCCAAATTCAATGTATTATTACATACCACTCTGATTGGTGTCGCACATACCTTAACAGCTCCTGTTCCATCATGCGTATTAGAAAATACCAAATACGGTGAAATCCTTTCGCCTGAAATAATATACTCTTGTGGCATTCTTGCCAGTAACCATACTTTTCTTCCATCCTGTAAAGAACCAGCCGTCTCATACTTAACACCTTCTCCAAGTAAAGCATCCGTAAACGCAAATGCTTCCTCATTCTGAATCACCTTATATCTGTCTGTAACTACTCCAAGCACCTTACGGTCAGTATTTCTTACATTGGCTTTATATCCCACAATCTCTTCATTTTTATTTGTATAAATTGGCTCCTGTTTTACTTTCCAGTTCAATCCGGCTAATATTAATGCGTCCTTTGAACTTGGTGCTTCTGACACCCTTTTTCCTAATCCATGCCATGGTGTCTCTCTAACATAAAATATTGTTTCTACTTCTGCTGCCATTCTAAATCCTCCTCTATCTCTTCATCATTCACTTTAAATATTTTTGCAATAATGTCCTCAATCATCTTTTTTCCTATACGAATTACAAATTGAATTTCTATCATCTGCTGTCTCTCCTTACACTGCACGTTTCTTTCTTAATTCAAATATCACCACCACGATCAGTTTCAGTGCCGCCATAACAATGCGCTCCATTCTAATTCACCCCCTTAATTAAAAACAAGAAGGCTATACCTTCTCATTTACGCTGCCAATAATTCATTTTCCAAAAAGCTGAAATACTTGTCCCCCTCTCCTATAATAATATGGTCTTTTACTTCAATGCCTAACAGCCTACCTATCTTTAACAGTCTTTTGGTCTGAAGCTCATCTAATTTGCTAGGAACTGCTTCTCCTGATGGATGTGTATGGAACACAATAATGCCATTTGCATTCGTCAGCATTGCAGTTTTAAATATCTCCGGAATACCAAATAAACATGTATTGGATGTTCCTATTCCTACGATTTCAATATTTGTAGGCTTCATTGCAGAATTAACACAGCACACCACAATATATTCCCTGTCTGATTCTCCGATTATTTTCTTCACTAGCTGCACCGCTTTTAGTGGTATATTCAACATCTCACCCCCATAATCAATTTCATTTTCCTTTACCACTTGTAATCTAACAATTGGTATCTTCATGTTATCAGCTCCTTCCTTGCGTTTATATAAAAGAATGGCAGGACTAACGCCCTGCCATGTATCATAGATATAGTATATTATTGTTATTACTTGTTATTACTTGTTCTTACAAATATATATTATTATTTTTTATTTAACTTAATTTGCTCTTTAAACTTTTCTTTCATCACTGCGCTTCCTGCCGCTGATGCCAAATCACTTTCACTCAATTTTCCAAGCTTAACCATTTTACAAACTTCAATAAAAGCTTTTCCCATTGCTAAAGTAACCACTCCTGCTGTTCCTGCAGAAATAACTCCTCCCGCAACTGTCCCTGCTCCCGGAATCAGTTTCAATAAATTTGTAGCTACTGTTTTCCCTACAATCGTTGCACCACCAGCCCCAATAGCTGTAGTAGCCAACATCTTTAACCCATCTTTCTTTACATCAATTCCATATATGCCACATATTGTAGCCATCAAAGCCACTTGCTCGCCAATCAATAGTGGAGCATCAGCAAATGGAATAGGAATTGCACCTGTCGCTGCTGTCCCAGCAACTGCGACAGCTACCGCATTTTCTGCTTTTTCATTCAATGCAATAATCTCTAAATCTCTCAATTCCTCATCTAGTTCTTTTCCCATGAATCATTCCTCCTTCTTACGATAAAAAATATAAATCTACATCTGACTTTGATTTTAAAATAAGTCCCTCATCCACATTCGACTCCAAAGCTAGTTGTACTGAACTTGAAAAAGCCTTATTAATATCTGAATCAAATGCCATTTTTTCTAAATCTGTAAATCTTTTTAATGCCTTTTGAATTTCTAAAACTACTTTAAGATATTGAATATCTAATTGTTGATTAAGCTTTTCCATTTCATTTCTATGCTTAGAAATAACTTCCATCTCGTCTCTATTTGCTTTATTTTTACATAATTCATAAATAAACTCACCAGCTACATTTCCAATGATTGCACCAAGTACTGGTATGGGAATTACAGTCTGTCCGACCAAAGAAGCAATTGCACTAACTGTAACATCTAAACATACTACTTCGCAATTGATTACAAAATCTTCTTTTGTAATCATATTATTTTCATACGCCTTAAGTTGTGCTGCTACACCAAATGCAGCTGTCACATAAGCTGAAGCAACATTTGCCGGAGTTGCAGTAAAATTCGTAATAGCATAAATAGCTCCTCCGCGAATGCCACCTTTTAATGCCCCTTTTCCCGATTCTAATCCTATTTCTTGCCAATCCTCACCTGTGAACTCTGATATTTTTTTCCCTTCTTTACGTTTTTGGGCAATCACCATGCAAAAAGCAATACTACCTTCTATTGCTGCACTGATTGATGCTGTTTTTGTCCCTTCCCTTATACTTGGTTTTGATTCTTTATACGCTTTATTTCTTTGTTTTTTATCTTCCTCTAATAAATTTCCCTCTTCATTTCTAATAGTTTTATCTACTGCACCAGCTTGTACATCAGCGTAATTAGCAACCGTTGGGTTTACATCTCTTGTCAAATCTAATCCTGTAGACTCTTCAAATGCTTTTGCTGCTTCAACCAACTTCCAGTCTGATTTACTTAACTGAGAAGGGCTTGCTTTAGACATATTAATTACTCTAAGCATTTCCTCATACTGATCTTTTGGAATATCATATGAGCCACCGTTTTTTACAAAATCAGGATATGTTTTCAAATGTTTTTGTATAGCTAATAAAGTATTTTTTGAACCATTATAAAACTTAGACTGTACTTGTGCTCCATTTTTTATGTAGTCTTCTGGTGCAGTTCTCCCAACACCTTCAAAAGTATACTCTTTCTCTAATCCTTTTATCAGATTTCTGGCATTCGAAAAATTGACTTGCACATGCTCTGCTATTTCACCATGTTTAGTCGCTTCACTGCCCAAAATATGCGCCGGATTACCAATAAATTCTTTTAAATCAGCAAGTTCCTCTAATGCCTTTTCTAAATTAATATCTTGCTGATTCAACTGAGCAATTAATTCATTTAATCTGATTTGATTTAAATATGTTATCCACGACGCTACCGCTTGTTCTTGCGTGCTTTTTATAATTCTTTCACCATTCCGAGTCACTCATAATCACCTCCGAAAATTATTGAATAGTCTCATTTAATAATGCTGACAACGTTAATGTATTATTCAATATCGTTCCCAAAAATAACTTATCATTCTCTTCAATGGTATTGTAATCTACATTCATAAATCTAATAAGTTGATCTATTATACTATTCATGTCATTTAACAGTATTATTGTTCTTGATTTCAATCCAGATACTTTCTCTGCCACTTCATCAAGTGCTTCTCTTGCTTTTGCAATCTCTTTCGCTTCATTTATAGCATCATCAGCTATTTTCTTATTTTTATTTGTCAAAGAGACTAACGATAACGCTGTTGAACCTGCCGTTATTCCCCATCCAACTGGACCAGCAAGTGCTAGAAAAGCTTGTCCTACAGCCATGCCAGCTCCCTCTTTTACTGCAAAACCCACAAATGTTCTTCCAATCCATGCAACTGCCGCTTTCTGCGCTGCTGCTCCTGATAATGCACTAATTGCAGTTCCTGTTGTCGCTGTTCCAAAGGTGGTTGCTATACTCATCATTGCAGTAGGTGCCATTGTCGCAATTCCCATACCTGTCGCTGCTCCACTAAAAATATTTACGCCTGCTTTCACCGATGCCTCATACGCTTCTTTTGCATATTTCTCTGTTTCCATAAACTTTTTTAATGCCTGATTTATCTCACCAAATTTTGTATCAAATTCTTTTGGTGTATTCGCAATACTATTAATTACCTTTTCAACTTTCTTAATTACTTCAACTGACTTTATACGCTCTTCATAAAGTTGTTCACACATTTTACTCATTAAGTCATATGAGGCATTATATCTTTTCAAAGTTTCCTCATGGATTCTAAATGCTTCTTTTTTCAATGAATTATTGAACATATTCTTCACTCTCCATTTCTACTACACAATATTTATTCGCCTATTGTAAACAAATTATTACTTTCTCGCTCAAAGAAATCCATAGCACGCTCCGATAGCTTTCCATTTTCTTCAATCAGAGGCAATTCTACCATTTCCTGTATTCTCAGCACATTCTTTATTATTCCTATAACCAGTTCCTTTTCAACCTCTGTAAAACATCTCCAGTCGCATGTTCTTTTTAGAATATTTTTCATTTCCATATTCAAATTTCCAAGCAACGTTGTGTCCTCATTTATTAGTTCATACAACCCTTTAGCTGCTCTATATATCCATTTCAATTCTTTTACTTCTTCTTTTGATAATTCCGCTATTTCCCTTGCATATTTCAATTTCTCTGTCATATACATTTCTCTATATAAATAACATGGTCCCGTCATCGCCACATATTTCATATCAATATATTTCATTTTTTCCTTATAAGTCTGTAGCTTTGAGTACGTTGCCCATATTGTTTCATTTTCATTCTCTTTTATGTCCTTTAAGGCTCTTTCTATCATTTTTTCAATTTTTATAATGATTTCTCGTGTAGTATCCTGACAAGTATCACCTATCATATCCTTAATTACAATATCAACATTATTTATCAAAGAATAATAATTCATAAAATCCTTAACTTCTTTTATACACACACTTAATTTCTGTTTTCCCAATTCTTTTAAAATCTCTTCATTTTTCTGTGTTTGCTCCCTGCAACTTCTCATTGCCTGTGTTTCTATTTCTTCAATTTCCCTCTGCATATCTTTTATACGTTTGTTTTTCCATAATAGTCCCCCGATTCCCAAAGCTGCAATTCCAACACCATTATTACCATTTTTCATAATCTATCAATCCCTTCGACCTATATTATTTTGATTTTATCTCCTTGACTCCTTACCCACATATCAACACCTTCACTGCCAAACACTTCCACTGTTACTGTATAGGTGCCATTATCATTCAGCTCACAATTTGCTGTCGGAAATCTGTCTTGTATTGCTTCTATGGATGTTCCTTTATATATAAATTTTAGCTTTACCAATTCTCCACCATACATGAATTGTACTCTCTGTCTGAACTGACTCTCTTCGAATCTATTACCATATGGCATTTGAAAATGTTCTGTTTCTATGGTGTATCTGTTTATCCTGTCTATCCGATAAATTGTTGGGTGTAGCTCATCCACTTCAAACTTTGCTGCCGATTCGCTATCATGATGAAATGCAATGAGATAAAAATAAAATTCCGAAAACATGATTCCAACCGGTTTTATCCGTCTTTTAACGTTTTTTCCATCTAATCTCGAATAGTCTATTTTCATTAATCGCTGTTTTCGGATAGCTGTTCCTATATCCCATATAGCAGTAAGAAGCGGCTTTTCGTGTTTTAATGGAATATAATAATGTTTTTCATTAAGAATCAGCTCCTGTACCTCTTGCCTTCTCTCAGTTGCAATATCGGATTTAATGATTTTATCAAGTATCTGATACATTTCTTCTCTTGTAAAAGCTCTGCTTTCCAATAATATCTTACACACTGCCAAAGCCTCTTCATCTGTTAGCTCATTTTCCTTCTCACAAGCACAAATATAACCATTAAGACTCCGATTATATATAATATCTTTTCGCTTTCCCCTTACTGTCTCTCTCTCAGAAAAATATGTTCGGATCACCTCAATATCTCTCTGAATCGTCCTTTCGTTCACACCATATTGATTTGCAGCTGCTTTCTTATTTATCACTTGTCCCTCTGTCAGACGAGTCATTATATCCAATATCCGCATTTGCTTTCCATATTCTTCTGTATCCACTGAACCACCTCTTTTCTTGTTATACTTTTATTATACTCATTACCGTAGACATACCTTTGTCCATCTTGCTGCTGTTTTCAGTTTTTTCTTCCCTTTATAATAAATATTCTAACACTTAATATTTGCAACTGTAAATACAGCTTATGCAAATTATTATGTTGCAAAGGCAAAATTTATCATTGTTTATATATTTCATTTTCTCACATAAACTAATTTGAGAGGTGATAACATGCCAACAAAACGTGAACAAGAATATAAAATGATTGGATTAAATATCGCATACTATAGAAAATTAGCTGGTCTCAGCCAGTTACAATTAGCAGAAAAAGTAGGAATCAGCCGTACTCACATGAGTAATATAGAAGCACCTAATATGCCTACATCTATTTCTCTTGAAACACTTATGGATATTGCTGATGCCTTAAATACACCAGCCAGCACTTTACTAACCTTTAAATAACAAAAAAAATAAACCATGCTCGTATCATTTGAGCAATGGTTCATTTTTTTATTGGAAGTAAAATATTTTTCCTCTTGTCTTAAACGGCAGTCTATGACCTCTCGGAATCAAATATGCATGTTCTCTATGTACTTTCAGATTACTCTCTATAAAACCATCTGTAATAATGAGTATCGGTCCATCTTTTGGAAAATCCTTTGCATTTTCAAGACAATCAACACCATATTGTAAGATAGTTCCCCCTCTTCCTATGACTTCCACTCGGTCAGCAATTCTCTCAGGCTCCATATATCCAGCATCGTATGCTTTTGCATCACAAAATACCACTCTTACAAAAGGAACATCCTTAGCATTCGCATAGCTCGCGATACTGCCTAATGCCTTTCCTATCAGCTGTTTGTCCATAGAACCGGATGTATCAACAATAACCCCAAATGTCCTTGCATTTTTTTCTTCCTCGTACCATACCATTCGTGGTCTTGGAATATCAGGGGTAGTTCCCTGTCTCCTGCTTGGTCTAGCATATGTTCTATGCTTTTCTAAAGCCGGAAAATATATTTCAAACCATTGTGCCAGTTCTACATCCCATGGAATTGCAGGCATACACAAAGCCTTTATTTCTTCGATAAGTCCTGCCGGTAAATAACCTCTGCTATTCTGCTGATGATACTCTAATCCTTGAGATAAAGCTTCTCTGAAATATCTGTCGAGGTCTATGTCATCCAAGATATTCCTTCCTATTTTGACTCTTCCAAACTCTCCCTTCCCATATCCCCTAAAAGTACAAAGCTTCAAATATTGCCTTATATCGGCTAGTATTTCATCATAAATCATTTCCGCTGACATATTTGCAAATTTTATATCATACAAAGCACATTCCGGCATTTTTCCTATTTTCAGCTCCACAAGCCAGCCATTAATGACATAATCACAGGCAATATTCCAAAGGTATGCATTTTTCCCCGTACTTCTTGTATGATGTTGCAGTCCTGCATGAAGATACTCATGTGCCAGCACAAACTTCAATTCCTCTTCATCAAGTCCCGCCGCAGGGTTAATATAGATTTCCCCTGCTTCTATATCAACTGCTGCTATCTGTATTTCTTCTTCTGTGCATATTCTATAATCTTCAATAATCTGAAATCCGGTAGCAACACCGCCTAATAATGGGTAGTGATTCATAAACCACTCTGCGGCTTTTTTGACCTTTTCACTACACTTTTCTACTGTTTTATTCGTACCTGCTGCACTGTCTATAGTTTCTGTTACAGAGTATGCCAATGCATAACTGAAGCCTTCCACATAACGATTTTTCTGTCCTTTTGGATATACAAGCGGCTTATCTAATCCAACCATTTGTATCCTTTTTCGAATCTCTTTAAAATACTCTGTCTCCATTTCCTTCCATTGTTTTTCCTGCAATTCATTGTATATATCCGTTTCATCTGCCAATTTTATTTTTAAATCCATATCCTGAAACGGATTCTGCCCGCATTTCATATCCTTTAGAAACTTCATACAATATAAATCGCAAGCCAGATTCCATCTCTGTGTGTCTACTCTTTGCTGTGGCAATGTATTTTCTTCTGGCATTCTTTCCTCATCAAAATGCCCAAATCCCAGATGTAAGTGCTGTAATGCCAATATATACAGCCACTCTTTAGGATGTAACAGATATTCTTCATTTACCCCAATTGTTCCATCTGGCTTAACAACACTGATACAGTCTTTTCCCATCTCTTTCTTATTACAGGTTCTGATATATCCACTCAATTTTCCAAATAATCTGTGTGCTTGGAATAAACTGATTCCTTGTTCCAGATTTTCTCTTTCCAAAGGTATTTTTTGTTTTTCCTTTTTTCCCATCTGTATTACTCCATTCCGCTTATCAGCCTTGGGATATCTCTTACAATTTCTACCAGAAACCAATCCGGTAATTTCTTGCTGTCTTCTACGGATACTACCATCTGCGCTATCTCAAGATTCATCTGTGCAAGCTCTTTTATCAGTGCCTTTGCTCTATGTGCAAGGTACTGGCTGTCTTTCGTCATGTTCTGTTTTTTCTCCGGTAAATCATGCCAAAGCTTAGCCCTGAATGACTGTGCTATAAAATACAGTGAATCTCTATCCTCTGGTGCTGATGGGAACTTTTCTGTTCCTTTAATAATCTCATTCAACAGAAATTTATTTCCGCACTGCTTTGTAAACGCTACAAACATTCCTGCATGCGCTGCTGACAAACATCCATATGACAGTATTCTGATTTCATTTTCTGTTATATGTTCTCCATATTCCTTTAACGCATCACTAAGCATATGCCATGAACGTGGTGTAGAATAGATTTCTTCTGTCTTAGGTGGCTCCGAAAATAAATGATCCGGTCTTTGTGTAATGTACTCCAATATCCAAGTGTGAAGTCCGTTTTCATACCCCCACGAAAGCCAGCTGTTCACATCCGGCTTCAACTGGACATGAAACATTCTGTTTATAAGTGCTGATGACATTGTTTTTACAATTGCACTATCCTGCGAACGGTTTCCCGCTCCGATTACAACACTTCCTTCCGGTAAATAATATTCGCCTACTCTTCTTTCATGAATCAATGAATAAAATGCCTTTTGCACTTCCTGAGAGCAAGCATTTAACTCATCCAAGAACAAACAATATGGCTCTTTCCTCGCAATCATCTTAGGTGGCAAAAATGTGCTTACTTCTCCTGTAATCTGTGGGATTCCAATAATGTCCTCTGGTGCTAACTGGCTACCCAATAAAGATACACATGGTAATCCTACACTTTCTGCAAACTTCTCAACTAATGCTGACTTTCCAATCCCCGGCGCTCCCCATATAAACACAGGTCTGACAGGTGCAATATTTAATAATACTTCCAATAACTCTTCCTGATTTACGGTTAATGGTAAATTCATAAATTCGTTCTTCCTATTCTGTCAAGCCAGAAAATATTGTTTTTTCAAGGCTTTGACGTATTTTTATTTTCCTCAAAACAGAGCTATTAGTGATGATATTCGTAGTATCTAGTACCGAATAGTTGACTTTTGGGTATAGT
>JAXJRB010000136.1:0-26358 GCA_036310845.1 Lachnospiraceae bacterium
CCATTTAGGAAATACCAAACAAGCGGGTTTGCATTTGAGGCATATTCATTTGCTATACACAAAACCTGAAAAGGAGTGCTCATAGCCTTGAATATTACTCCACTAAACTCAAATTTAATTAAGTAAGTTAATATTGACATATGTGAAAAAGTTTGTATATAATATAACTGTATTAATTGTATTAATACAGTTATGAAAGGAGAACTGATCATAGTGATTCTAATTGATTACAAGGATAGAAGACCGATTTATGAACAGGTCATTGAGAAATTCCAGCAGATGATTCTATGCGGTGCTTTGGAGCCTGATTCGGCGATGCCATCTGTTAGAAGTCTTGCTATGGAGTTGTCTCTGAATCCAAATACGATTCAAAGAGCTTATCAGGAATTGGAGAGACAAGGCTATATTTATACGTTGAAGGGAAAAGGAAGTTTCGTAAGTAATTCGATGAAAGCGGCGGATCATAAACGTAAAGAGATTCAGGAGGAGTTGGAGAAAAGTATAAGTAATGCTTTTATGGCTGGAATTACCGAGGATGAGCTTTGTGACATGATAGAAATGTCTATTGAGAAAATGAAGAATAAAGGTAATTACTTAGAGTAGTATAATTGCTAACGTGAATAAGAGAAGAGGAGTGAAGTTGAGAAAATGATAACAGCAACGCATGTCTGCAAACGCTTTGGCAATATAGAAGCTGTCAAAGATGTTTCAGTTACGGTGAAAAAAGGAGAAGTATTTGGGCTGATAGGAACGAATGGGGCTGGTAAAAGTACTTTTCTACGTATGGCTTGTGGAGTACTAAAACAGGATAGTGGAGAGATTTTGATAGATGATAGACCTGTTTATGAGAATCCGGATGTAAAAAAAGATATTTTTTATATTTCGGATGAACAGTTTTTCTTGGCCAATTCTAATCCTATCGAAATGATGCATTTTTATAAGGATTTTTATACTGATTTTGATACGGTACGCTTTCGTGATATGTTAGATAAATTTCAGTTAGATCCGAAAAGAAAGATTAATACATTTTCGAAAGGAATGAAAAAACAGCTTTCGGTATTACTTGGTGTATGTGCAAATACAAAATATTTATTGTGTGATGAAACTTTTGATGGCTTGGATCCTGTTATGCGTCAGGCTGTGAAAAGCATTTTTGCAGGAGAATTGACTAACCGTGATTTTACACCAATTATAGCTTCTCATAATTTAAGAGAATTAGAGGATATTTGTGATTGTGTAGGTGTTCTTCATCAAGGTGGAGTACTTATGCAGAAGGACTTAGAAGAGATGAAACTTAATATTCATACGATACAGTGTGTTTTTTCTAATCAGTCTGATGAGGAACAGTTGTTACAGACGCTTGATATTGTAAAGTCGGAGAAACGCGGTACGTTGAATCTGATTACAGCGCGTGGAAAAAGAGATGAGATTCTTGCAATGGTGAATGCATATTCACCGATTTTTGCAGAGATATTGCCATTATCTCTGGAAGAAATCTTTATCAGTGAGACGGAGGTAATTGGCTATGACATCAAAAAACTTATTTTTTAAACTGATATGGCAGGATTTCAAAAAGAGAATCTGGTGTCCGATTATTATTTTTCTGGTATATTTTCTTGGAATGGAGTTGCGTTTGTTTCATTACCTGGATCGTATAGAAAAATATCCAAGCAACTATGACTATACAATAAAAGATTATTTGGCGAATGAATTCTTTGCACCATCACAGAATTATACCATAACTTGTCTGGCTATCGTGATAGGTGTGGTATGTGGATTGAGCGGTTATGCCTACTTGCATTCAAAAAAGCAGTTAGACACTTATCATAGTATGCCTGTAAAGCGCGAAGTATTGTTTTTGTCACGATATGTGTCTGGATTTTTAATGTTTTTCATGTCGGCGGCAGTACATACGGTTATCTGTCTGTTATTTAGTTTAGTGAATGGAGCATTTAGTGGGCATGCTGTTGTGAATGCTATCGGTTTTTTGGGAGTACAAACGTTATCCTTTCTGTTGTTATATAGCATTACGATTATAGCAGTATGTCTGACAGGAAATATGATTGTAAGTGTTCTTGGTACATGTGTTTTGGCCGGTTATAGTACGATTATCACTTACTTAAACTATTTCATGTTTGAACAGTTTTTCCATACATTTGATAGTTCTTATACAAACGAAATGCTGGCTTTTTCGCCTATAGGTATGATTTATAAACTGCATGATTATGCGGATAAATACTGTGAGATAAATACGGGGTTCAGTTATGGATGTATTTTGCCGTATTCTATGGTCATATTATTAGTAATTGTAGTATTTACATTGATTGGCTTATGGTTATATAAGATGAGAGCGACAGAGGCGGCAGGAAAACCGGTTGCTTTTGCAATCGCAGAACCATTTATTAAAGCCATGGTTGTAATTCCAACATCGATATTTTCCGGATTAATAATGCAAGGCTTTGTACGTGAATCTTCTTTTGGCTGGTTTGTTTTTGGCGTTACTTTTGGATTTGCTGTAATCGCTCTTGTTATGGAAATAATCTTTCGATTGGATATTAAGTGTGCATTTTGTCATTGGAAACAATTGGTTTTTAATGGGGCATGTGTAGCCTTGATAGTGGTAATATTTAAATACGATGTATTGGGATATAATACCTATGTTCCCAGTGAAAAGGAGCTTTCGGGATGCGCAGTTTCTATTGATGGTTTGATGGATATTCATCTGGAAGAACGAACAGAGAAATATGGATATCGCTATACGAATGCAAGAGAATATCGATTTGAGACTATGAATGTGCTTGATAATCCGAGTGTAATGGCATTAGCAAAAAAGGCTGCTTCTGGAAATTTGCAACGAGAAGAAATGGATTATTACGAAGGAATTGAAGAAACTACGGAATATAAAGAGCTTCAGGAAAAAGAAGCAGGGTATCGAGAGGTTGCTTTCAAATATACAAAGAAAAATGGCAAAGAAGTATATCGTAAATACTTGATTGACATTGCAGATGAAGAAACGTTAAGTCTTTTATCAGATGTTTATGCAGATTCTGATTATAAATTGGGGGCATTTCCTATTCTTACAAATGGTTGGAAGAAAGAGTACTCTTATGTTCGCTGCGAAAGTAATGATTTTTCCGGTTCTGTTAAGCTGTCTCCTGAAAGACAGGCAAAGTTATTTGAAGTATATCAGAGCGAATTGCTGGATTTGACCTTGGATGAGGTAATGAGAGAAATTCCAATAGGAAATCTTGAATTCCAATTGAAAGGATATGCAATGAACGAATATGGTGGCTATGAAGAGGGATATAAGATATATCCGTCATTTGTAGCAACAATCGAGTTGCTAAAGGAATATGGATTTGATTATACCAAGGAGCTTACTGCTGAACAAACCAAAGAGATTCGTGTATCAAGGTATTGTGACGATGATGAGTTGTTTGGGGATTATGCAACAAGAGAACCACAGGCACAGAAGTATTATAGTAATGAAGTGTCGGTGGAATATACAGATGCTGAAAGTAAGGATGCTATTTTAGATGTTGCAATTAAGCGTGAGTTATTAAATGGAATTTCTTATTATCATGATATCGAAGAATCAAGAGAAGAGATTATCGCATATTATGATAATGATGGTATAGAAGAATCTGCCTACTATTGTATGAGAAAAGCAGAAAAACCAGCTTTTGTAGATGCGGATATGAAAGAGAAGATAGAGGAACATAGAAAAGAAATAGTAGAAGAATAGAGAAGAAAAGACAATCTATCCAAGTGATAGGTTGTCTTTTTGCATTTTGGTTTTCGATATTTGCATCAGAGTAGTTGCAGAATTGAATAATGAAAGGAAACATGTTAATGTCATCTTGTTAAATATAAGGATTAATAAAGGGAGATGGAAAAATGACTAAGAAAAAAACATTAACGATTGTAATGATAATCTATATAGTATGCTTTTTGTTCCGCTTGCTGGAATATTTTGTATTACGAACAGATAAAACATGGGTAGGAGAAGCGGTTGTTCATAAGATAATAGGTATTATGATTCTGTATTGGGCAGCAAAATTATTAAATGCAGTACCTGGCGATTATGGGTTTGCCAGGGGAAAATGGGGAAAAGGCACTATAAGAGGCTTAGCTTTTGGAGCGGTTATATTTGTATGTTCCTATGGAATTGAAATACTGATAGCATTCATGCAAGGAAAATTTCAATCATTACAAATATATGTTAGTGCGTATGCGATTGATAAAAATATAGGAATGCAGACAGGAGTAATCTTTTTTGGTATATGCATAGCAGGAAATATAATTAATGTGGTAATGGAAGAAGGGATATTTAGAGGTTGCTTTATGTGGCTGTTAGAGAAAAAGTTTGCGTTTTTATATTCAGCCATTTTCTCTTCTTTGTTATTTGGCTTATGGCATGTGGTTGGTCCTGTTCGTAATTATATGGACGGAGCTTTAAGTGTGGAATGGATGATTGCGAACATAGTTATGTTGGTGGTGACATCTGGCTTGGTAGGTTTCAAATTTGTTTTATTGACCAAGATGACAGGGGATCTCTATATGGCAATGGGAGATCATTTTGTGAATAATACAATTGTTAATTTGTTGCATGTAGTAACAAATAGCGGAGTCGATGAGCTGATGATTGCCAGACTGGCAATAGCACAATCGATTTCGTGTACCATTGTAATTGTGTATTATTTGATATGGGTTCGCCGAACAGGAAAAGTTGCATTTTCATGCAAGTAACGATATAGTAATGGTACTATATTATTGTGTCGGTTCATGGAATGGGAATTGGCAGAATAGGAGGTTAACTTGCACTTAAGAATGTGTGAAAATCAAGGGATAAATACACCAGAGGTTATAATTTCTTATCGTGAAATGACAAATGCTGTGAAACGGGTTGCAGATTTTGTTCGTTCTGTAGATAAAACGGTTTTGTGTAAAAATGAACAAGGTGAATGTTTGGTTTATGCGAATGAGATTTATTATATTGAGAGTGTAGATAAAAAAACGTTCGTGTATTGTAAAAATGACATATTTCAAAGCAGTGCCAGACTTTTTGAGTTGGAAGAAAGCTTGAGTTCTGCAGGTTTTGTAAGGATTAGTAAGTCGACTATTTTGAATATAGAATATCTTAAAGGTGTGAAGACGTTGGCAAACAGCAAGCTAGAGGCAATGTTGACGAATGGGGAAAGTGTCTGCGTAACTAGAAAATATTTGAAAACGATAAAGGAAGAGCTTCTTAGAGGGACAAAATAATGAAGAGAGTAATAATGAATATTTTAACAACGACAGGAATTGTTTTGGTTATCTTGGCGATTATTGCATTGTGCTATGGTGGAACGGTTGTTTGTATTAGTACGATATTTCAAGCTTTATTTTTAAATATATTAATTTACATTGGTTTTGTTTTCATTGATAAAAAGGAATGTAGTTATAGTATTATAGAAACGGGAATAAAACTACTGTATGTAATAATATTGGCATTGTTCTTTGGTAATATCTTTGGATGGTATTCAAGTATTCCTATTGGCATATTACTAATTATGACGATAATTGCTTTTTTTGTATGTATTCTGTTAGATGTTATTCATGTTAAAAATGAAGTAAAATGCATTAATGAAATTATAAAAGAAAAGAATACCATTGACAAAATATAGAAGTAATATTATATTACTAATAGACCGACGGTCGGTACATATTAAAGATGGTGATGAAAAAATGCGTGTTGTAAAAGAACATGATGAACGCAAGCAAGAAATCATTGATACGGCTAACAGACTTTTTTCTAAGAAAGGATATAGTCAGTGTAGTATAAATGATATATTGAATGAAATAGGAATTGCAAAGGGAACTTTTTACCATTATTTTAGATCAAAAGAAGATGTATTAGATGCTGTAATTGGTTCAATAACAAGAGAAGTTATGGTGAAAGTCAATTCTGTTGCATCGAACGAAAAGCTTAGAGCGGAAGAAAAGTTATTAGGAGTTTTTCTTTCTATGAGAATAGAGGAGGTAGAAAACGATGACTTTTTAGAGGATATTCATAAAGTAGAAAATGCTTTGATGCACCAGAAATCGTTAGCTTCTATGGTGAAAATGTTAACACCTGTTTTAACAGAAATTGTTTTAGAAGGAATTACAGAAGGAGTTTTTCGATGTAAATATCCAAAACAATATATAGAGATTTTTCTTGCGTCTTCATTAACTTTGTTAGATGGTGGTATTTTTGAAGTTGATGAAAAACAGTATACAATGACACTTATGGCACTTATTTCCCTTTTAGAAAAAATGTTAGAAGTGGAAGAGGGAGCTTTTACATGCCGGGCAAATGAATATATTTGTGGTAAATAGTAGATTAATATGGCTTGCAGGGTAGCAAGCCATATATTAAACCATCACACAGACCGACGGTCGGTCGACAAAAGAAAGGAAAGTGAAAATATTTATGAAAAGAGAATTGTTTAAAGGTTGGAAATATGTAATAGTAACATATCTTGTGTTTGCAGGTATGGTATTGGGAATTTGTGGTGTTGCATCTATGGTATTTCATGCAGGACCTGTTGTTATGAGAGTGTTATCAAATATTTGTGCATGGTCACCTACGATTGTTTTGTTAATAGGATTTCGATATTGGTGTCCTGATATTGGTGTAAGAGAATATATTAAAAACATGTTTTCCCGTAGAATTAAGCTACATATTCTTATAATAAGTGCTGCGTCGACAGGATTAACATTTATGCTGACTGCGTTTATTTATGCGATTGTAAAAGAAGAATCATTTATTACGTTATTTTCTGCAGGCGGAACATCAGTATTGCTTCACATTCTGTTTTCAATACTATCAGGACCTACGGGAGAAGAATTGGGCTGGAGAGGTTATTTAAGAGTTGAATTTGAAAATAGATATGGTTTTACAAAAGGGAATTTGCTAGTGGGGCTGGTATGGACTTTTTGGCATGGAGTATTATGGGTGGTTGACAATGAATACACATCTGGTATGGAATTATTCATATATATTATCTCTAATATAGTGGTAATTACATCAATACATCTTATTATGGCTGTAATTATGGAAGAAGAAAATAATATTCTTTACTCGATAGTAATACATTTGTTTTTCAATTTGCCATATTGTTTTTTAAGATCAGATATAACATTTTATCTTATTATGATGCCGTTATATGTTTGTGTAGCGAGTTCATTCCTTTTTATCCGAAATGTGAAAAAGAGTTTGAGTGGTAGCAAGCACAGTAGCTTGAACTAATAGAATCTTTATGAAAGAAATTTAAAAACATGGCATACATAAAAGAATGTATGCCATGTTTTTTATATAGATTATTAATTTGATTTAACCTGCTTCCAAAGTTCATTTAAAGTTTCGTCGAATTCTTCGCCAAGATACTGGTAAGTTTCGATGTTATTATACTGGGACAAATCAGGGAATGCGATAGGAGAGTTCTTAATAGCTTCATCTTCGATTAATTCCTGAGCACCAGTATTAGGTGTAGAATATGTAATATATTCAAAGTTCATTAATGCGATTTCAGGTCTGCATAAGAAATCTAAGAATTTTTCAGCATTCTCTTTATTAGGAGCATTCTTTAACATAACCCATGAGTCAATCCATAAGTTGGTACCTTCTTCAGGGATAACATATACAAGGTCTGAATTTTCACGCTGTGTATAAATTGCTTCACCGGAATAAATAACACCGATAGCAGCTTCGTTACCTATCATCTTGTCACGAACCTGATCAACTACATATGCTTGTACAAGAGGTTTTTGCTCGATTAAAGCATCTTTTGCAGCATTGAGTTCTGCATCGTTTTTACTATTCATGGAATGACCATTTCTCTTTAATGCTACCATGAAAGCATCTCTTACGGAATCCTGCATAAGAATATTGTTTTCATACTGTGCATCCCAAAGGACATCCCAGCTTGTGATTGGTTCAGAAACCATAGTCTGGTTGTAGAGAATACCTACGGTTCCCCAGCAGTAAGGAATGCTGTACTTGTTTTCCGGATCGAATTCCTTAGACTGTTCATAGTACTGTGCGCCGATATACTGCTTTGCATTAGGAATGTTATCGAAGTTTATTTCCTGTACTAAGCCGTTTTTGATCATTTTATCAATCATATAATCAGAAGGGCATACGAGATCGTACTGTGCAGCCCCTGCTTCAACCTTTGGATACATTGTTTCGTTTGTTTCATACTCATCATAAACAACCTTGATACCGGTTTCTTCTTCAAACATTTCGAGTACATCCGGATCGATATATTCTCCCCAGTTGTAGACGATTACTTCGCCATTCGTATTTTCTGAAGAACCACATCCGGTAAGTGTAGCAACAGTAGTTGCTGTAATACATGCAAGTGCAAATAACTTTTTCATAATAATAACCATACCTTTCCATTACCTGCAAACTTTGGGCCACAGGCACAAATTTGCGTGTGAAAAATTTATTTTTCACACTATAACTCCATCCTTAACTTAAGCTTTTTGTTTTGCCTTGGAATCAGGCATTTTGTTAACTAAGATCAATAAAACTAAAACAGTAATAAAAATCAGGGTAGAAAGGGCATACATTTCAGGCTTGATACCTTTTTTTACTTCGGTATAGATTTTTGTAGAAAGTGTATCTAAACCGGCGCCCTTTGTAAAGTGAGTGATAATAAAATCATCCAGTGACATGGTAAATGCCATCAAAAATCCGGAAAAGACTCCCGGAAGTATATCCGGAAATACTACTTTAAAGAAGGCATATACAGGTGAAGCACCTAAATCAAGAGCAGCTTCGTATGTGCTGTTATTAACCTGTTTCAGCTTTGGCATAACATTTAAGATAACATACGGAATGTTGAATGTTATGTGTGAGAGCAGTACAGTAAGAAAACCTGTTTTAATACCTAATGAGATAAAGAGTAACATCAGTGAAATACCGGTTACAATCTCAGCATTTAACATTGGAATGTTAGTAACACCCATAATAATTCCCTGATGACGCTTTTTCATGTTTCGAATACCGATACATGCAACAGTTCCAAGAATGGTTGCGATGAAAGCAGAAAGAAAAGCGATAATCATAGTGTTACTAAATGCTTTTAAAATAGCTTCGTTTTCGAATAATTCGAAATACCATTTCAGAGTAAATCCACCCCATTTGGAACGAGTTTTGCTGGCGTTAAAGGATAACACAATTAAAGTAACAATAGGGGCATATAAAAATACAAAAATCAAAAAAACATAAAACTTTTTCAAAAATCCGGTAAAGCGTTCTGACGCCTGTTTCTTTTGTGTCATAATGCTGCGCCCTCCCCGTCTTTGTCAAAGAAACTGCTAATAATCATACTTAACAGTACGAAAACCATAAGTACAAGTGAAAGGCCACTGCCAAGATGCCAATTAGAAGCGGTTGTGAATTCCTGCTCAATAACATTACCAATTAATAAAATTTTGCTACCACCTAAAAGAGTTGAAATAACAAACGTAGTTAAAGCAGGAACAAATACCATAGTGATTCCGCTTGCGATTCCAGGGAAGCTAAGGGGTAATGTGATTTTAAAAAAGGTTTGAATACTATTTGCACCTAAATCTCTTGCCGCATTGATGACGTTGATGTCGATTTTGGCAAGAACATTGTAAATAGGCAAAACCATGAAAGGCAGGAAGTTGTAAACCATACCTAATATAATGGCTCCAGGAGTGTTGATTAAACTGAGCTCCGGAAGATGTAAAAAAGATAAAATACCGTTTACTACTCCGTTTTTTTCTAATAATGTCTGCCATGCAAGAGTTCTTAGTAAGAAATTCATCCACATTGGAAGAATAAATAGCATGACAACAAAGCTTGTCTTGCTTGCGTTTTTGGCAACCAAAATCATTGCAAGCGGATAAGCAAGTAATAAACAAATAATCGTACTGATTAATGACAGTACTAATGAAAGTAGCAGAGCTTTAACATGCTCTGGAGAGGTGATGGCAATTACGTTTTCCCATGTAAAGGCTCCAGTTTTGTCTGTCATACCATAATACACAACCATAAATAATGGAATTACAATAAATGCAACAGCCCAGAATAAATAGGGTGTTGCCAACCATTTCTTATTCATTGATAGCAACAGCCTCCTCATCTTCGGAAACAGGTTTGTTCATAATCTGGATATTATATGGATCAACATGAATGCTTACCTTAGTTCCGACTGGGAACATCGAGGTAGAGTGAACAAGCCACTCAAAACCATTTGCGGTAACTTCCATTTCGTAATGAACCCCTTTAAAAATCAAGTGAGTAACAACACCTTCCATAGAACCTTTGCCTGGCTCACGTAGCTCAATATCCTCAGGACGGATAACAACGTCAACTGGCTTGTTGTTTCCAAAGCCTTTGTCAACACATGCAAACTTTGCCCCAAGAATCTCAACAAGCTCATCATGAAGCATAAGTGAATCAATAATGTTACTGTCTCCGATAAAGTCAGCTACAAACGCATTTTCAGGTTCATTATATATCCGCTCAGGTGTACCAATCTGCTGGATGTATCCTTGATTCATGACAACAATAGTGTCAGACATGGTTAGAGCTTCTTCTTGATCGTGTGTAACGTAGATGAAGGTAATACCAAGTTCATTTTTAAGACGAATCAACTCATATTGCATATCTTGGCGAAGCTTTAAGTCGAGTGCACCAAGAGGTTCATCGAGCAACAGAACCTTAGGTTCATTTACAATAGCACGGGCAATAGCGATACGTTGTTGCTGACCGCCACTTAAGGAATTTGGCATACGCTTGCCGTAACCATCCAAATTTACCAGATTTAAGGCATAATCTATTTTATCTTGAATATATGTTTTGGATTTATTCTTGATTTTTAAACCAAATGCAATATTTTCTGCAATAGTCATATGGTTAAAAAGTGCATACTTTTGGAAAACAGTATTCAACTGGCGCTTATTCGGAGGGAGCTTTGTAATATCCTTGCCACCAAAAATAACGTGTCCCTGATCAGGGTTTTCAAAGCCGCCTATAATACGAAGAGTAGTGGTTTTTCCACAGCCACTTGGTCCTAGTAAAGTTAAAAACTCATTTTCTCTAATGTATAGGCTTAAATCATCCAAAATGATATTTCCGTCATAAGATTTGGAAATATGCTGTAAATCAATCAACTTATTGTTCATTCATTTATCCTCCCGATGTAAGATAACGTGTAACTATTAAAGGTAGAGTAGTTACTTCGTAATCATTAAAAGCTAGGCGGGGTTGATACCCAAAGAAAAATTGCCTTACTATTTCCGATGCATTCAATAAAATGATTTGAGTTTGGAGTAAAATAGAAAGACTCACCTTGCTTTGCTGTATAGCTCTTGTTTCCGATGTTGATACGAATGTTTCCGTTTAATACATAGCCGAATTCTTCGCCTTCGTGTGCAACATCAGGATAGGTAGAACCACCAGGTTCTAATGTGACACGAATCGGTTCCATCATGTTTTTCTGAGCATTTGGAATAATCCACTCAATGGTATTTCTGAGTGAACTATCAATTTTTTCAAAGTAATCCTGCTTATGAAAAACAATTTGATTTTCGCTTTCGTCATCAAAAAAATCCTTTGGTGTTGTTCCTAAAACTTGCAGTAAATCAATTAAGGTTGCAATAGAAGGGGATGTAAGATCTCTTTCTAGCTGGGAAATAAATCCTTTTGATAATTCGGCTCGGTCTGCAAGCTCTTCTTGTGTTAATCCTTTTTGAACACGCAAATCTTTAATTTTGTTGCCAATTTCCATAGTGCACTCCTTAATTAAGAATTATATCCTCGCAAAAGATTTTGTTATAAAACAATGATAGAGGATATAATAAACTAAAAGTTTAATGATTCTAAACAAATCAAAAATTATTATACATGTTAATTGTATAAAGTCAATGCGATTTTTATAAAAAACCTTCATCAAATATAGTGCAAAAATATAGTGCTATATGGTACAATATCATATAGAATATTGCAATTAGTTAGGCAACTTGAAATATTTGTGCTTGGATGGTAATTATATAGCTACAGAATAGTTACCCAAATTCTTTTATATGTTAGGAGGCAATGGTTTATGGGAAAAAAGAAACATGTTGCATATGTATCGACTTATACAATGGGTGATGAACATGGTATAAAAATATATGATGTAGATATGAAAAATGGTCGTTTGAAAGAAAAGGGTGAGGTACTGATTTCGAATTCGTCCTATGTAACCATTTCTCATAATGGAAAGAATTTATATTCTATTACAGATTTTGGTGTAGAGTCTTTTGCGATATTAAAGGATGGTACTCTTGAAACAATTAATAAAGCGTCCATTAATGGTATGAGAGGATGCTACCTTTCGACGGATTATGAGGATAAGTATTTGTTCTGTGCTGGCTATCATGATGGGAAGATTACTGTGCTAAAATTGGACCAGGAAACAGGCGCAGTAGGAACAATTACAGATGAGGTATATCACAAAGGATTGGGTAGTATTGCAGAGCGCAGTTTTAGACCTCATATAAGCTGTGTGAAAATGACAAGAGATAATAAATATTTATGTGCAGCAGATTTAGGTATTGATTATGTGAATGTATATCGTTTGGACCATGACAAGGGAACTTTGAAGGCAGTGGATATTATACGTTGTGAACTAGAAACGGCTCCAAGACATTTGAAATTTTCGATAGATGGAAAATATATGTATGTAATTGGCGAAATGAAGAACTGTATAGATGTTTATGCATATACAGAGGTTGATGGACTTCCGTATTTTGATCAAATTCAGAGCATTTCTACTACGGAAATTGTGGAGGCACAAGGTGTAGCGGCTAGTGCTTTGATGATTTCAGAAGATGGTAAATATATTGTTGCTTCGAATGCTGGTGAAAATAGCGTGTCATTGTTTGAGATTGATTCCGAAGAGGGTAAGTTGACAAGGAGATTCTGTCTGCCTATTAGTGGAGAATATCCGAAAGATGCTTGTCTGTTCCCAGATAATAGACATTTGGTTTCGTTGAATCATGAATCCGATACCATGACATTTTTTAGGGTGGATATGGAAAATGATGTTATTGTTATGAACGGAAAAGAGATGAAGATTAAGCAACCAAATTGTATTATTTTCCACACGATTGAAGAATAGAAATGGTGTGTGCTTAACTATTATGTACAGCAATTTTTTAACAAAATATAATGAAAATAGTAAAGCACCTGTTGTAGCAGGTGCTTTTTGTGTGCTATGGGCGATAGAAATTTTTGATACCATCTAAGCGAGATGTCATATTTTGTAATAGAGAGTCTAATATGGTAATGGCAGTCATTGCTTCAACAACCACAACGGCTCTTGTGACAACAATTGGATCGTGGCGTCCTTTTATGTTGATTTTTATATCTTCTCCCTTTTTGTTTACGGTTTCCTGTTCTTGAAAAATAGATGGTGTTGGTTTGAAGTATGCTTTAATAATCACATCCGAGCCATCGCTGATTCCGCCGAGAATGCCACCGGCATGGTTTGTTTTTTTGCTGATTTTACCATGATTCATGTAGAAAGAATCGTTATTAAGGGAACCATTTGTTGAAGCTACTTTTATGCCGTCACCCACTTCAAATGCCTTTACAGCTCCGATGGACATAATCGCTTTTCCGAGATTTGCGTCTAATTTGTCAAAAACAGGTTCGCCTATTCCGGCAGGAAGATTTTTTACAATACATGATACAACACCACCTGCGGAATCGAGCTTTTCAATGCATTCCTTCAAAAAAACTTCTGCTTTTGCTGAAGCTTCAGCATCAGGCATTCCGGTTTGGTTCGAACGAGCTTCCTCCAAGTTAAAATGTTCCGGATTAATGCTGATAGGTCCAATTGCTTCTGTATAGGCAGCGACCGTAATGCCTAGTTCGGCGAGGAGCTTAGAAGCAATAGCGCCGGCGGCTACTCGACCGATGGTTTCTCTTCCTGAGGAACGTCCGCCGCCTCGATAGTCACGGAATCCATATTTTGCATCGAAGGTATAGTCTGCGTGTCCTGGTCTGTAATAGGAAGCGATGTCACTATAATCGGAAGAACGCTGAGATGTATTTTTTACAACAAGTGAGATAGGGGTACCGGTTGTTTTGCCTTCAAAAATACCTGATAGTATTTCAACAGAGTCAGATTCTTTTCGTTGTGTAGTGAATTGAGAGCTTCCGGGTTTTCTTCTATCTAAGAATTTTTGAATATCTTCTTCGCAAAGAGATAGACCAGCAGGACAACCATCGACTACAACACCGATTGCAGAGCCGTGGGATTCGCCCCAAGTTGTGATTTTGAAAATGTTTCCGTAGGTTGAACCAGACATAATATAAGTCCTCTCGTAACTATTGTTCTATAGTTACGTCCTTTCTTTATAAGTAAAATATGTGGTTTTCTTTTGAAAAGATGTAATTATTCATTATCATACTCATCTTAGCACGTAAAATCAAGAAAATTCCACTTTTTTCAAAAATACAATTGACTCAAGAAAGAAAGTGACGTATACAAATAGATATCATATATGTGTGTATTTCTATGAAAAACTACATTTTTTGACAAATTTTAATGCAAACAAACAATTATTATGTTAATATATAGTAAGAGTATTTTTGAGGATTTGTTAAGGAACAGAATTCTTGATTTAGTGAGACGGGAAGAGAACAGATGAAAAGGACTTGGAAGGACAATACAATATATAAGTATCGTAGAATAATAGAAAAGAAACACTATTTAAAGTTACCTTTAGGTATGGTTTTATTTTTCGTTGTCTTCTTATATGATTTAATATTGTTTTTTGTATACAATAAAAAGCGACTCTCGTGTGTGTTTACGGTAATAGTTTTTTGTGTCATTAGTAGTAGTTTTGCATTTCCAACAATGCAAAAGGAAAAGGGACTTGTGGCAGGTAATCAGTCTGAATGGGCAGAGATTCAGGAGAATTACGATTATGTTCCGGTAGAGTTAGGGATTTCTCAGGACGAGGTACTTGATGATGAAGATGTAATTGTTGGATATAATAATGAAGAGCTAAATGTGCAGGATGAGATAGATCAGTTTACACTAGATGATATTTTGGAAGCCAATGAGGTCAGTCGTGGAATGACAGAGAGTGAAGAGTATAGTTCTACACTTTCGGTAGATGACTGGCAACTTGTACTGGTTAATAAGCAACATCCGGTACCGGAAGATTATTCATTCACATTAGGAACGATTACAGGATCTATGAAATGTGATGTTAGAATTATTGATGAATTGATGGCTATGCTGGAGGCCGCGAAGGCGGATGGAATTGATTTGGTGATTTGTTCGCCTTATAGAGATTATAACAGACAGACTGTTTTATTTGAACGAAAAATTGATTACTATATGGAAAGAGGTTATTCGTATTTGGAAGCATATAAGATTGCTTCGATTACAGTTACGGTGCCGGGTGCGAGTGAACATCAGATTGGTTTGGCGCTAGATATTGTAAGCGACACTTATACGTCTTTGGATACAGGATTTGGTAAAACAGATGCAGGTATTTGGTTAAGAGAGCATGGCTATGAATATGGATTTATTTTGCGTTATCCTTTGGGAAAAGAATATATTACAGGTATTCAGTATGAGCCATGGCATTATCGCTATGTTGGAAAGAAATCGGCAACTGCAATTATGAAGCAGGGTATAACTTTGGAAGAATTTTTGGAGGATTTGGAATAAAGTATGTATAAAGTATTAAAACAAGAAGGAAGAGCAAAGCGTGCAGAAGTAACAACTGTGCATGGAACAATTCAAACACCGGTATTTATGAATGTAGGTACGGTTGCTGCGATTAAGGGAGCGGTATCAACTGCTGATTTGGAAGAAATTGGAACACAGGTAGAATTATCAAATACATACCATTTGCATGTGAGAACAGGCGATAAGGTGATTAAGCAACTTGGTGGTCTTCACCAATTTATGTCGTGGGATAAGCCGATTCTTACTGATTCGGGTGGATTTCAGGTGTTTTCTCTTGCTGGGTTAAGAAAAATAAAGGAAGAGGGCGTGTATTTTAGTTCTCATATTGATGGGCGAAAGATTTTTATGGGTCCGGAAGAAAGTATGCAAATTCAGTCAAATCTTGCTTCTACTATAGCAATGGCGTTTGATGAATGCCCACCTAGTAAGGCGGAACGTGCATATGTAGTGAATTCGGTAGAAAGAACAACAAGATGGCTGGAACGTTGTAGAGTTGAAATGAATCGTTTAAATTCGCTAGAGGATACAATTAATAAGAATCAAATGTTATTTGGTATTAACCAGGGTGCCATTTTTACAGATGTCCGTATTGAACATGCAAAGCGAATATCAGAGATGAATTTGGATGGTTATGCGGTTGGGGGACTTGCAGTAGGTGAGTCACATGAAGAAATGTATTATGTATTAGAAGAGACGGTTCCGTATTTGCCAAAAGATAAGCCTACGTATTTGATGGGAGTTGGTACCCCTGCTAATATTTTAGAAGCGGTAGAACGTGGTGTTGATTTCTTTGATTGTGTATATCCGACACGTAACGGTAGACATGGTCATTTATATACCAATCACGGAAAAATTAATCTCTTCAATGCAAAATATGAATTAGATACCAGACCAATTGAAGAGGGATGTGGATGTCCGGCATGTAAGAGATATTCCAGAGCATATATTCGCCATTTGTTGAAGGCGAAAGAAATGCTTGGTATGAGATTGTGTGTTCTTCATAATTTGTATTTCTATAATACGATGATGACAGAAATTAGAGATGCTTTGGATGCTGGAGAATTTGCGGCATATAAAAAACGTAAGCTTGATAATATGGCTGCGGGTCAATAGTAACGTAAAAATAGCGCAATGTATAATTTAATCAAAATTTAACTTGATGAATTGAATGTTATTGTGTAATATGTTATGTATACGCTTGAAGCGTAATATATCCTTGTTATGGATATGGAAGATATGCTAGGAGGAATGGCAATGAACTTATTGTTAACAGAAGCGCAGGCAGCGACAGGAGCTGTTGTAAGTCCAGTTGTATGGATTCTTTATTTTGCAGCATTAATTGGTATTTTTTATTTTCTTTTCTATCGTCCACAGAAGAAGGAACAGAAGAATAGAGCTGCATTGATTAATTCTATTGAGGTTGGTGACAGTGTTCTTACTACAAGTGGATTCTATGGTATCATTATTGATATCACGGATGAAGATGTTATTGTAGAGTTTGGCAATAACAAGAATTGTAGAATTCCGATGAAGAAATCTGCAATTGAACAGGTTGAGAAGCCAGACGCTGAATAAATATGCGGAAATGAAGAGAACTGATTAAGGTTAATTAGTTCTCTTTTCTTCATATTGCATAAAACTAGTGTCTATATAAAAAAAGTATAACTAAGGGTTATAATTGTTATGACTTTTTTTACCTTGAATTATGGCTACTTTTTTGTTGTTAAGGTTGAAATTTGTGAATAAATATACTATTATGTAAATATTCGGGACGGTAGGAATATATTAAAATAGTTCCTGCAAGTTTGTTTGCTTAGAACTATTTTAATATAGTTCTCTTGGACAAATGTCCAAGAGTGGGGAAATCGAAAGGGGTTAGAGCTTGTCCCTGATATTTACACAAAAACATAAAAAGGAGAACATCATGAATCTTAACATCGTTTGTATACCTGGTGACGGAATTGGACCTGAAGTTGTTGCTGAGGCAAAAAAAGTATTAGACAAGGTCGCTTTAAAATATAATCATAAAATTTCTTATAAGGATATTTTGATGGGAGGAGCATCTATTGATGCATGTGGTGAACCACTTACCGATGAAGCAATTGAAGATGCAAAGGCTGCAGATGCAGTGCTTATGGGGTCTATTGGCGGAAACACATCAACCTCTCCATGGTATAAGTTACCACCTCATTTAAGACCAGAGGCTGGTTTGTTAAAGCTTCGTAAGGCATTGAATTTATTTGCAAACTTAAGACCAGCTTATCTATATGAAGAATTAAAAGAGGCTTGCCCTTTAAGAGATGATATCATTGGTAGCGGCTTTGATATGATGATTATGCGTGAGCTTACAGGTGGTCTTTACTTTGGTGAGAGAAGTACAAAAGAGGTTGATGGTGTTATGACTGCGGTTGATAGTCTTACCTATAATGAAGAAGAGATTCGTCGTATTGCCATTAAAGGATTTGATATTGCAATGAAGAGACGAAAAAAGGTAACTAGTGTTGACAAGGCAAATGTATTGGATTCTTCAAGACTTTGGAGAAAGGTAGTCGAAGAGGTTGCCAAGGATTATCCTGAAGTTATGTTGGAGCATATGCTTGTTGATAACTGTGCAATGCAGTTGGTAAAAGATCCTAAGCAGTTTGATGTTATTTTAACAGAGAATATGTTTGGGGATATTTTATCAGATGAAGCAAGCATGGTAACGGGTTCGATTGGTATGTTATCTTCTGCAAGTCTAAATGATACAAAATTTGGTTTATATGAGCCGAGTGGTGGTTCTGCTCCTGATATTGCAGGAAAGGGAATTGCAAATCCGATTGCAACAATTTTGAGTGCAGCTATGATGCTTCGTTATTCTTTTGATTTAGACGAAGAAGCAGATGCAATCGAAAAGGCTGTTAAAAAGGTTCTTGAAGAAGGCTACCGTACTATTGACATTATGCCTCAGGAAGAGGCTAAGAAGGCTTGCGTAGAGCAGATTGGAACTGCGAAGATGGGTGATTTGATAGCGGATAGAATCTAGTTACTAATCAGGAATATGGATTGATGGTGGATTTTATTAGAAAAATCAAGAAAAATCCACTCGCAGAGAAAATACAAGATTGATTTTTAGATGTAACTATGAAGACATGAAATGGTTACATACGAATATATTATTCGGAGGTTGTGTGTGATGAGAAGTGATAATGTAAAGAGTGGGATGCAGCAAGCACCACATAGAAGTTTGTTTAATGCATTAGGTTTTACAGAAGAAGAAATGAAAAAGCCGATGGTAGGTATTGTTAGTTCATATAATGAAATTGTACCTGGTCATATGAATTTGGATAAGATTGTAAATGCTGTTAAGCTTGGTGTTGCCGAAGCGGGCGGTGTTCCGGTTGTATTCCCTGCAATTGCGGTATGTGATGGTATTGCTATGGGACACACAGGAATGAAGTATTCTCTTGTAACTAGAGATTTGATTGCAGATTCAACAGAGGCGATGGCACTTGCACATCAGTTTGATGCGTTGGTTATGGTGCCGAACTGTGATAAGAATGTTCCAGGTTTATTAATGGCTGCAGCAAGAATTAATGTTCCAACTGTATTTGTTTCTGGCGGTCCAATGCTTGCAGGACGCGTAAAGGGTAAGAAAACAAGTCTTTCTTCTATGTTCGAAGCAGTAGGGGCTTATGCAGCGGGAACTATGACAGAAGAAGATGTATGTGAATTTGAAAATAAGGCATGTCCAACTTGTGGTTCATGTTCTGGTATGTATACAGCAAACTCTATGAATTGCTTAACAGAGGCTCTAGGTATGGGATTAAAAGGAAATGGGACTATTCCTGCTGTATATTCTGAGAGAATCAAGCTTGCAAAGCATGCAGGTATGGCTGTTATGGAACTTCTGCGTCAGGATATCCGTCCTAGAGATATTATGACGAAGGAAGCAATTGTCAATGCTTTGACTGTGGATATGGCACTTGGCTGTTCAACAAACAGTATGCTACATATTCCTGCTATTGCACATGAAATTGGATTTGATTTTGATATCGCATTTGCAAATGAGATTAATGCAAAGACTCCAAATCTCTGCCATTTAGCGCCGGCAGGTCCAACCTATATGGAAGATTTAAATGAAGCGGGCGGCGTTCATGCTGTTATGAATCAGTTGGCAGAAAAAGGTTTGTTAAATACAGAGTGTATGACGGTAACGGGTAAGACACTTGGCGAAAATATCAAGGGTTGTATGAATTTGAATCCAGAGGTTATCAGACCGATGGATAATCCATATAGTGCAACAGGTGGCCTTGCGGTATTAAAAGGTAACCTTGCTCCTGACGGCAGTGTTGTTAAGCGTTCGGCAGTAGTTGAGGAAATGATGGTTCATGAAGGACCAGCGCGAGTATTCGAGTGCGAAGAAGATGCAATTGCTGCTATCAAGGGTGGTAAAATTGTTGCGGGAGATGTTGTTGTTATCCGTTATGAGGGCCCTAAGGGTGGTCCAGGTATGAGAGAAATGTTAAATCCTACTTCTGCAATTGCAGGAATGGGACTTGGCTCTAGTGTAGCGCTTATTACAGATGGACGTTTCTCTGGAGCTTCTAGAGGAGCTTCTATTGGGCATGTGTCACCGGAAGCAGCAGTTGGTGGACCGATTGCACTTGTAGAAGAGGGTGATATTATTTCTATTAATATTCCTGAGATGTCATTGAATGTAAAGGTATCGGATGAAGTGATGGCAGAAAGAAAAGCAAAATGGCAACCAAAGGAGCCAAATATTACTACTGGATACCTTGCAAGATATAGAGAAATGGTTACAAGTGGTAACAGAGGAGCAATCCTAGAAGTACCCAAGAAATAATTTCAATAGAGCAAAGGAGAGTATGCATGCAGCTTACAGGTTCACAGATTGTTATTGAATGTTTGAAAGAACAGGGTGTTGATACCGTGTTTGGTTATCCGGGCGGTACGATATTAAATATTTATGACGAATTATATAAGCATAGTGATGAGATTAGACATATTTTGACTTCTCATGAGCAGGGAGCATCCCATGCTGCAGATGGATATGCAAGAGCAACTGGTAAGGTTGGTGTATGTTTTGCTACAAGTGGTCCTGGTGCGACAAATTTAGTTACAGGTATTGCGACTGCGTATATGGATTCAATCCCAATGGTTGCAATTACAGCAAATGTTAATTTGCCGTTGCTTGGAAAGGATACCTTTCAGGAGATTGACATTGCAGGTGTTACTATGCCAATTACAAAGCATGGATATATTGTAAAGGACGTTACAAAGCTTGCTGATACAATAAGAAAAGCATTTCGAATTGCAAAATCTGGAAGACCGGGGCCAGTGTTGGTAGATATTACAAAGGATGTTACAGCGAATAAGTGTGAATTTGTTCCTGTGAAACCAGAACCAATAGTGATAGAGAGTAACTATACAGAAGAAGATATTAATACGGCTTTGGAATTGATTCGAAATTCAAGGAAACCATTTATTTATCTTGGTGGTGGTGCGATTGCATCTGATGCAGCAAAGGAAGTAAAGGAATTTGCGAAAAAAATTGCTTCTCCTGTCTGTGATACCTTAATGGCTAAGGGTGCATTTGATGGTAAGAGTGATAAATATACTGGCATGATTGGAATGCATGGTACAAAGGCTTCTAATTTTGGTGTGAGTCAATGTGATTTGTTGGTTGCTCTTGGAGCTAGATTTTCTGACCGTGTAACAGGTAATATTCAGAAATTTGCTAGCAATGCAAAGATTCTGCATATCGATATTGATGCAGCAGAAATTAATAAAAACGTTAAGACAGATGCTTCTATCGTGGGCGATTTGAAAACTGTATTAACGGAACTTAATAATAAGCTAGAACAGCAGAATCATGATGAGTGGCTTGGAATAGTTAAGGAATTAAAGGAAAAATATCCATTAAAGTATGATACGGATAAATTGACATGTCCTTATATTATTCAAGAATTGGATAGAATAACAGAAGGAAAGGCGGTTGTTTCTACGGATGTAGGACAGCATCAGATGTGGGCTGCACAGTTCTATCAGTATACAGAGCCTAGAACTTTCTTGTCTTCAGGTGGTCTTGGTACCATGGGTTATGGTCTTGGTGCATGTATCGGTGCCAAAACGGGTATGCCAGATAAGATCTGTGTTAATATTGGCGGCGATGGATGTTTTAGAATGAATATGAATGAACTTGCAACAGCAAGTCGTTATAATATTCCGATTATTCAGGTAATAATTAATAACCATGTATTAGGTATGGTTAGACAGTGGCAAACTTTATTCTATGATAAGCGTTATTCGCAGACAGTTCTTAACGATAAGGTTGATTTTTGTAAGGTTGCAGAAGGATTGGGCTGTGAAGCGATTCGTGTAACTAAGAAAGAAGAAGTTGCGCCTGCTTTTGAAAAAGCAATTGCATTACAGAAACCAGTAGTAATAGAATGTGTGATTGAAGAGGATGATAAAGTATTTCCTATGGTTCCTGCGGGAGCACCAATCAGTGATGCATTCGATGCAGATGATTTAAAAGAAAAGAATTAATGATGAAAAGAAGAATTTTGATTTTTCTTTGCAGTATCCTTGCAGTGGCAGCAAGTGTTTTGCTTGCTGTTACTGTATTAACTACATATTATTATAAGAATGTGTTTACTTTTGGAACATGGATAAATGGGAACTATTGTACAGGTATGAGTTCAGAGCAGGTAAGTAATTTGCTATTACAACAGCATACCTATCCCAATATTCAAGTTCAGTTGCTAAAACAAGAGTTGCAGTCGCTTGATTATCAAGAGTATGGTGTCAGAGCGGATTATAAAGGCGTAGTTGATGATTTGCTTATGCAGAATACCGGTTGGGCATGGTTGAATAGAGGAAATATATTCAAGAGCTTTGAGATTGAACCGGATTATCAGTATGATTTGGATATTATGAAGCAAAAGCTTTTATCACAGGGATGGCTTAATGAAAATATATATGATGAGTCAAAAACGGTTTCTATTGTAAAAACATTGGAAGATGGTTTTATCTTGGTTGATGAAACACAGGATTTGTTGTTGCAGTCAAAGGCAGTGGAGATAATAAGTGACTCTATTGTGAAAAAATTAACATACGTTGATTTGCGAGAGGACTGTTATACCGATATTCCATATAATGAAAAAATGCTTGCGACATTGGAAAAGTGGAAAGGAATAGACTCCTTTCAAGATTTTGAATTTGTGTATGATTTTGGTGACCAAAAAGAAATTGTTAATCGAGGTGTTGTATCTGACTGGATTATGCTAGATGAAGAAGGTTATGTTGTTTATGATGAAAATAATCTTCCTGTTTTAGATGAAGCAATGATAGAAGAATATGTTGCATATCTAGGATCGGTGTATAATACAGTGGGAATGGAAAGAAGCTTTCAAACTACTAGAGGTGACATTGTTAAAGTTTCTGGTGGAGCTTATGGAAATGAGATTGACTCAAAAACGGAGCTGAAATATTTGAAAGATGCCTTTTTGCAAAAGAAAAAGGAAGTTAGAATACCAGAATATTTGTCAGAAGCTTTTGTAAAAGGTGCTGATGATATTGGAAAAACTTATATTGAGATTGATATGAGTAATCAAATGATGTACTATTATAAGAATGGTGAGTTGAAACTGAATACGCCGATTGTGACGGGGAATATGAAACGTAATTGGGATACCCCGGCAACTGTGTGCTATGTATATTATAAACAAAGGAATCGAGTGCTGAGAGGTGCTAATTATGCTACGCCTGTAAAGTATTGGATGGCTGTACATGGCAATATTGGTATTCATGACGCATCATGGCGTAAAGAGTTTGGTGGAGATATCTATTTAACAGATGGTTCTCATGGATGTATCAACACTCCTTTGGAAGAAGTAAAAGAGTTGTATGATATGGTGGAAATTGGAACCCCTGTTATTATGTTTTACTAAGAGGAATATCCAACATTTTATGTTGTATATATATATTTACAAGAGGGAAACCTCAAATTTAAAGAAAAACCAGGAGGAGTAAGAAAGTGGCTAGAGTGTACAACTTTTCAGCAGGTCCAGCAGTTTTACCTGAAGAAGTTCTTAAAGAAGCTGCAGACGAAATGTTAGATTATAAAGGAACCGGAATGTCGGTAATGGAGATGAGCCATCGCTCGAAGGCATATGAAACCATTATTAATGAAGCTGAAGCTGATTTAAGAGAACTTATGAACATTCCTGATAATTACAAGGTATTGTTCTTACAGGGTGGAGCAAGCCAGCAGTTTGCTATGATTCCTATGAACCTTATGAAGAATGGTGTAGCTGATTATATTGTAACAGGTCAGTGGGCTAAAAAGGCCTATCAGGAAGCTTGTATGTATGGAAAGGCAAATAAGATTGCATCTAGTGAGGATGAAACATTTTCTTATATTCCAGATTGTTCAGATTTACCTATTTCAGAAGATGCAGATTATGTTTATATTTGTGAGAATAATACTATTTATGGTACAAAGTTCAAGACTTTACCAAATACAAAGGGTAAGACTTTAGTATCTGACGTATCTTCTTGTTTCTTATCTGAGCCAGTAGATGTAACAAAGTATGGTGTAATCTACGGTGGTGTTCAGAAGAACATTGGACCAGCTGGTGTTGTTATTGTTATTATCAGGGAAGATTTGATTACAGAAGATACATTGCCAGGAACACCAACTATGTTAAAATATAAGATTCATGCAGATAATGGTTCTTTATATAATACACCACCAGCATATGGTATTTACATCTGCGGTAAGGTATTTAAGTGGATTAAGAAGCAGGGCGGTCTTGCTGCAATGAAAGAATACAATGAGAAGAAGGCAAAGGTTCTTTATGATTTCCTTGATGAGAGCAAACTCTTTAAGGGAACTGTTAGAAAAGAAGATCGTTCTCTTATGAACGTTCCATTTGTAACAGGAAATGAAGAATTAGATGCTAAGTTTGTTAAGGAAGCAAAGGCTGCTGGATTTGAGAACTTAAAGGGACACAGATCAGTAGGTGGTATGCGTGCAAGTATCTACAATGCAATGCCAATCGAAGGTGTTGAAAAGCTCGTTGAGTTTATGAAGAAGTTTGAGGAGGAAAATTTATAATGTATCAGTATCATTGCCTCAATCCGATTTCTAGTATTGGATTAAATAGATTTACAGACAAATATCAGAAGACTGATGATATCGCTCAGGCACAGGGAGTTCTTGTAAGAAGTGCTTCTATGCATGAGATGGAAATGCCAGAAAGCCTTCTTGCAGTAGCAAGAGCAGGTGCAGGTGTTAATAACATTCCACTTGAAAAGTGTGCAGAAGATGGTATTGTTGTTTTCAATACACCTGGTGCAAATGCAAACGGCGTTAAGGAACTTGTTATTGCAGGTATGTTACTTGCTGCACGTGATGTTGTTGGCGGTATCAAGTGGGTTGAAGAAAACAAGGACGTAGAAACAGTAGGTAAGGATGCAGAGAAGGCTAAGAGTAAATTTGCTGGTACTGAAATCGCAGGAAAGAAATTAGGTATTATCGGACTTGGAGCAATCGGTGTAAAGGTTGCTAATGCAGCTGTTCATCTTGGAATGGAAGTATATGGTTATGATCCATATCTTTCTGTTGATGCTGCATGGAGTTTAAGTCGTGATGTTAAGCATGTGCTTAATGTAGATGATATTTATACACAGTGTGACTTTATTACAGTTCATGTTCCGCTTCTTGATTCTACAAAGGGTATGATTAATGCAGATGCTATTGATAAGATGAAGCCAGGCGTAATTATTCTTAACTTTGCCAGAGATCTTCTTGCTAATGAGAAGGATGTAATTGCTGGCCTTGAAGCTGGAAAGATTAGAAAGTATGTTTCTGACTTTGCTAATACAACAACCGCAGGACATCCTGGTTGTATTGTTATGCCTCATCTTGGAGCTTCTACAGAAGAGTCAGAAGATAACTGTGCAATGATGGCAGTAGATGAGCTTAAGAATTATCTTGAGAATGGTAATATCAAGAATAGTGTAAACTATCCAAACTGTGATATGGGTGTATGTACAGTGTCAGGAAGAGTTGCTGTATTACATAAGAATATCGCAAACATGATTACAAAATTTACTGGTGTATTTGGTGAAGCAGGAATCAATATTACTGATATGACGAATAAGTCAAGAGGTGATTATGCATATACTCTTATGGATATTGAAGCTCCAGCAAATGATGAGATCATTACAAAGTTAAATGCAATTGACGGTGTATTCCGTGTAAGAGTAGTAAAATAGAAGAACGTTGTTTCGCTAAAATAATTAGTGATTTGATGAAAGGCAGTTGTGTGTTACAGCTGCCTTTTTCTGTATAGGCTTTAGCCTGTTGAGGGCATTGGAGTTTTTCGCGTTCCGAAAAATGGAAATGCCCGAAACCTAAACCCACCTGCTATGCGGGTGGAGACAAAGTGTTATACAAAAAAATAGACGGGCATTTAATGGCGGATCACATTCATATGTTGGTAAGCATACCACCTAAAATGAGTGTATCAAGTTTTATGGGATATCTGAAAGGAAAGTCGGCGCTGATGATATTTGATAGACATGC
>JAXJRB010000137.1:0-4619 GCA_036310845.1 Lachnospiraceae bacterium
ATCCCGACTGATACTTAAAAAACTGCATTCCAGTCGGGGTAAATACTACTAATAATCCCGACTGATACTTAAAAAACTGCATTCCAGTCGGGGTAAATACTACTAATAATCCCGACTGATATTCAAAAACTTGCATTCTAGTCGGGGCAAGTATCACTAATATCTTTGATTAATATAAAAGTAGTGTTGGGCACAATTGGTTACTTTTAACTTCCCCTCCTTCTCGCTAGCATGTATTTTGGGTCGATACAAAATAATTTTACTACCAGACCCAAATATTCCACTTTTTTGGTTCTTGACATCTATTTTTTTATTGCTAGACCCAAAAAACCCTAATTCAGGGTTAGTGGAATGAAGTTAATGAATTTATAGATTTAAATACTTAGCATAATACATGTTTTGGACATATATACACTAACCATAGCTTAAATGTCCAAAGTAGTAGGCTATTTCGCTATAGCATTCACCAAATTGGACATATACAAGCTCAAACTTCTTGCTATGTCCAGATTTTAGTTGTTTTTGTGGACATAGCAGAACTACTTTTTTTGCATATGTCCAAACAAAGCTTTTCTTAACTAAAAAGAGCAGATTATTGGACATTTTATAATACTTTTCCTTGTATATGTCCAAAACAAAATATAACTTCATTTCACAGCGTAGTATATGTTAAGTGCCGCCCCAGCCGGCACATGTTACTCCACTAAACTCAAATTCATCTTACTATAGAAAGGAATTGAAAATTTATGACAATAAAAGAATTAAAAGAACGAGCACAAAATAAACCAGGTTTTATTTCTCTGGTTGGTATTGAATTTTTAGACGTATCTCTTGGTTTTTGTAAAGGAGAGCTTACTGTCTGCGAAGATTTAACAAATCCATATGGCATGGTACATGGCGGATGCATTTTCACTCTTGCAGATACTATCGGTGGATCAGCTGCCCTGACTCATGGAAAACCAATTGTAACGGTAGACAGCAATATTCACTATCTTAGCCCGGCCATAAATACCACAAAGCTTATTGCAGAGGCAAGAGAAATCAAGTATGGCTCTAAAATTGCCGTTTATGAAGTGAACATTATGAATGATAGCGGTGACTTACTTGCCACATCTACAATGTCATACTTCATTATGGAATAGCAACCATTAACAAAAATATATTGCATAATACATCCACCGCAAAAAAGTTAGTAACAATTATTTTTGTTACTAACTTTTTATCTGTCCCTTTTTACTATTTCCCTAGTCTATTTCTTATGGTCTCATTAGCAAGTACTTTTACACATCTTGAATAGTTACAATTCATCCCATTTAAATTAAGCTTTTTACTTAAGCTACTGTTCTAGTTATCTATTTTCGAGCACAATTCACTAATTTTGCTTTCTCCATATATCTCAACACCATAATCTGCTAAAAGTTGTGCTGTTACTCCATTTCCTTCTATCAATGTTCCACAAAATGCCCCATCATAGATTTTGCCATAACCACAGGAAGGACTTCTTTCCTTTAAAATAGCATAATGACAATCATAGAACTTACAGAGTTGCAAAACCTCTTCTGCTCCTTTTGTATACTGTGCAGTAACATCTTCACCTTTCTTAGTAATGACGCATTCACCTATTCGCTCAGCCGGATCACGCGGTGTTGCTAATCCGCCAAAAATTTCCGGACAAACAGGGATTAGATGATGCTCCTTGGAAAGCTGTTTTATTTCCTCTTGTAAAACTCCATTTCCATCATATCTGCAATGTACACCTAATAAACAAGCACTTACTAATATATTCATTTCTTCTCCTTCCTGCATTTGTACATACACAAACTTGCCAATCGCCAAATCATTCATTTATAGTTTTTTTGCTTTGATTACCAATCAAGTTCAAATGCTGCAAAGGCATCTTTCTTTGTCAAATGTTCCTCTTTATACCGCAACATATATGCCTTCATCTGCGCGTTTACTTCCTTCATATCAGCAAGAATATCATCAAAATTATCTTCGTTTACACAACCAGCCTCTGTAAAAGCCTGGTAGTACGCAATATCCTCTGCATGCTCCTCTAGTAATACCTCCCATGCCTCAGGCTCTTTTGTTCCTTTGGTATGGTCATGAAGATATTGCTGTAATTCATATTTCACTTCATCTGACAATTTATATGGATGTAGCAAACGAAAATAAATCATTCGTAGCTTCAGCTTACGCTTCTCCACGGGATAAGACTCAATATCATATTCTTTTCCCTCATAATCCTCTTCCCCGCATGTCCAAAGCTCCTGAAAGCCATCCAAATCATCTAAACGAACCATTTTTAAAAGCTGTTCATCCCAACGCTTTATCCATGCATTTTCACGTATCTCCATAGGCGTAAAAAGGAAATAATCATGTAGTGTCGTAACCGCTGCTGCAAGCATGCGATCAATGCCATCCTCTTTATCTCGACGACACTCTTGCTCTGTCCCCATAAGCGTTATCACTTCTAATGATTTACACCCTAAAAACAATTCCTTTCCTCTTGTGAGTTCACGCCTTGGAATGATAATCCGCTTTAACCCTTCTGCATGCGCAAATGCCCAATCACCAATTTCCTGTATGGTATCCGGTAAGCTGATTTCCTGCAAGGTTTTTCTGCTCAAGAATGCTTTCCTTCCAATTGCAATAACAGGACGATTATCAATCTTTTCGGGAACAATTGCTTTCGTTCCTATTCCACGATATCTTTTTATATGGATTCCATCTTTTTCCTCTATATATGCCAGCGTACCTTCTTCTATAGAGATTACCTTTTCTTCTGCCACATTAATAACCTTGCCTTTCCAATACCTGCAAACTTTACAGGTGCTTTAGCACCTTGCGCAGGAATAATATTTGCGCGTAACTTCTTTTTTGCAACGCTGTGACTATTCAGTACCTTCATAGTTACGCAACGATTACATCGTATAATTTATAAATCCAACTCCGCAATTTCCTGCAAGATATCATCCTGTCTCTCATGAAGCATTAATTCTTCATTATGTTTCTGATAATCTGCACTTCCATATAAACCAATAAATCTGGAGCTGTATGCATTCACGGTCAACTCTGTAACGAGTACAATCATCTCATTTCCATCCATAAATGCCTCTTCACTAAATGCAAATACATTGTGAAGTCTCTCCTGAATCTTTGCGTTTTCTTTCTTCATCATTGCAACTTCTTCATCAAAAAGAGATTTTAGTGCTGTAAATCCAGCTTCCGCTGTTGCTACATCTTGCATGCGTAGCTTTTTCGCTCCATCCTCTAAAAAACGCATAATAGAACGATATTTTTTCTTGTCTTCACTAGACAAAGTTCCTGCTCTGTGCATAGAATCCATAAGCTTTTTTCGCGATTCTGCCTGTTTGAAAACAAGACTTAGTAAATCTTCCATTGAAAATTCACTACCCTCTAATTTTTTTGCTTCTGCTGTTGCTTTCATCCGTTTCAATGGCTTCATAAGCTCTGAAAGATAATCTGCCATTTCCAAGTTCTCACGCATCTCGCTAATAAGCCTGTCTAACATCATGCCAAGAAGAGACAAACGTTCGTCAAATTTTGCAATTCTTGCCCGCTCCTTAACCTGCGCAGAATTCGTTCCTGCTAATATTTCTTCAATCTTATAATCCTTTTTATATTTATTATATAGCTCATAAAAAGCGGTAAACTCTTTTACTATCTTTTCATTATGAATGTATTGTCCAATCAAGGTTTCATCTACAAGGATGTCCTCTTCTTCACATAAAAGCATCGTTGCTGATAAGTCCTCCCAGCCTCTTGCTGTCACATAAGACTTACCACTAACGGTTGTTTCAACTTTATAGAAGTCACCTTTTTTCATATCCAGATAGGTGGTAACTGCATTATGAATGCCTTTTTTCAAAGCATATTCCTTCCATGTCGGATAATCTGCTTCCACTTCTACAAGCTTCATTCTATCCATGGTAACTACGTCAAATTCTCGAACAGATTTGTTATATTCCGGTGGATTACCTGCCGTTACAATTACCCAGCCTTCTGGCACCTGATGACGCCCAAACACCTTATACTGCAAAAACTGTAACATAGAAGGTGCTAGCGTTTCTGACACGCAATTGATTTCATCAAGAAAGAGAATTCCCTGCTCAATCCCTGTTTGCTCCATGACCTCGTAAACAGATGCAATAATCTCACTCATGGTATACTCAGAAATATCAAATTCCATTCCCTTATACTGCTTATGTGTAATAAATGGAAGACCAAGCGCCGACTGTCTGGTATGATGTGTCATGGAATAACTCACAAGCGCAATCCCAAGCTCCTGCGCTACCTGCTCCATAATCGCTGTCTTACCAATACCCGGCGAACCCAGCAGAAAAATTGGCCTCTGCCTTACTACTGGAATACGATATTCTCCATATTCATCTTTCTTCAAATATATCTTAACAGAATTTTTAATATGTTCCTTAGCCTGTTTTATATTCATATCTAATCTTCCTTTCTTAATTCTTGATTAAATTTGAGTTTAGTGGAGTAATATTCAAGGCTATGAGCACTCCTTTTCAGGTTTTGTGTATAGCAAATGAATATGCCTCAAATGCAAACCCGCTTGTTTGGTATTTCCTAAATGG
>JAXJRB010000138.1:0-2622 GCA_036310845.1 Lachnospiraceae bacterium
GTATATGTCCAAAACAAAATATAACTTCATTTCACAGCGTAGTGTGTATTAAGTTTTTTACTTAGTGAACTGCAATAATTTACTAGGTTCTTATTCACAAACATGCCGAACGCTCCATTTAGGAAATACCAAACAAGCGGGTTTGCATTTGAGGCATATTCATTTGCTATACACAAAACCTGTAAAAGAGTGCTCATAGCCTTGAATATTACTCCACTAAACTTGAATTTTCGTGACAGATAATAATTACAAAAGGAGTAGTGCATATGAAACATACCGGAACGCAAAGAATAGAAACAGAAAGATTGATTTTAAGAAAATGGACACAGAATGATGCAGAAAGTTTATTTGCTTATGCAAAGAATCCTAATGTAGGTCCAATTGCTGGATGGCCACCACACAAAAATATTGAGGAAAGCAAAAATATTATTGATAATGTTTTTTGTGGGGCTGAATGCTATGCAATATGTGAAAAAGAAAATAATGTTGCAATTGGAGCTGTTGAGTTAAAATTAAATGGGCATACAGATATGACTGAAAGAGATGATGAATGTGAGCTGGGTTATTGGTTGGGAGAACCATTCTGGGGTAGGGGGTACATGCCCGAGGCTGCGAAAGCTCTTTTAAAAAGAGGTTTTGAAGAACTTGGTATGACAACAATCTGGTGTGGATACTATGATGGAAACTATAAGTCAAAAAGAGTTCAGGAGAAACTCGGATTTGTATATCACCATACATGCTATGATGTGCCAGTGCCTCTTCTAAATGAGGTCAGAATCGGGCACACTAATATTATGACTAAGGAACAATGGGAAAATAAATAAATTCCTATTTTTCTTTTGAAGAATATTGTTCTGGATTGTGGTGCAAAAACATGAAAAGAAAGATTACTATAATATTTTGTATTTATCTTCTTCTTTTATTTGTAGGCTGTGAGGCGAATGAAGAAGATAGAACAATGGAAAATACAACAGAATACATGGTATTGCTGGGTGAGGATTCAAGCATTGTTGAGAAAGTAAGTGATGTAGACGTACTGGTAATTGATGCGGCATATTTTTGCAAGGAAGAAATTGCGTCACTTAAAGACAAGAACATCGGAAAAGTATATACATATTTGAATATTGGATCTATTGAGAATTTCAGAAGTTTCTATGAAGATTATGAGAATTATATACTTGGAGATTATGAGAATTGGCCGGAAGAAAAATGGATTGATGTTTCACAACCTGAATGGCAGGAGTTTATTATAAATGAGAGTAAAGAACTGGCACAAAAAGGAATTGATGGCTTTTTTATCGATAATGTAGACGTATTCTATTTATATCCAAATGATGAAATATACAATGGATTAGTCGATATTCTGTCTGGAATAAAAGGCATGAATAAACCTGTTTATCTAAACGGTGGGGATTGCTTTGTCAGAAAGTATATCGAATCCGGAGATAAACGTGTAATTTTTGATGGTGTGAATCAGGAATGTGTTTACACGACATATGATTTCACAAATGATCGATTCCTGAAGAATTCCGAAGAAAATATGTATTACTTCACAGAATATTTGGACATGCTGGTCGAGAATGGGTATGTGGTTTATGTTCTGGAATATGCCACGGATTCAAAGATCAGGAGTAAGTCTTATTTCTACTCTATGGAACATAATTATATTTGTTACGTGTCTGATAATATTGAACTACTAATGAATAACTAAATTGAAATTTTATCTGTGTAAAGAACCCGACAACTTCAGTTTCACGAATATTTTACTGTATTACCGATTATCAAGCACAAATAATATATAAGGAGTGATTCCATGACAGTAATTGAACAAGGCTGTATTGACATTTGGATAGATGAAATTGTTCCCTGTCTGAAAGATACTGTGACAGGCGATATCAAAGAAACTGTCGTATTCAAAATTGAAAGCCGCACTTACCTTAAGAAGTTCCAGAAAGCCAACGGTTGGCATATTAATTGGAATGAGATACCAGAGAATGTTGAAGTATATGCCCTTGCCCTAAAGGATGACAATACCATCCAAGGCTTGGTAGGTGTCAGAAATGATAAGGACTCCCACGCTGCTTATCTTCATTGGGCTTGTACTGCTCCTCATAACAACAAGCATGAATTTGGCAATCAGAAATTTGTTGGCGTAGGTGGCCATCTTTTCGCCATAGCTGCCGATAAATCTATTGAATGGGGATATGAAGGAGCCATTCATGGATTTGCCGCAAATGAAGAATTATTACAGCATTATATGAATGTATTTTATGCGGAATATTTAGGAATGCTTCATCAGTATCAGTTCTTTATTGATGAAGAACAATCAAGAAAATTATTGGAGGTGTATCATTATGAATGGAACGAAACCTAGATTCATGGAAAATTCTGCTATTAATCAAAGTTACTATGAACAACCAAATCCATATGTTAATGCACCATCTTGTCATGTGAATTTGCTTGAATTATCAAGATATGCAAAGAGATGTGGAAAGAAGCTGGTCGAGCTTACACAGGAAGAAGTAAAGAAATTTTCAATCTAGGAAATGGCGGGCGCAATCCCGCCACTTCTGCTTTATAAGGTGATGTGTCATAAATGCTTATGTTTTCTTATGTTTCAGA
>JAXJRB010000139.1:0-17873 GCA_036310845.1 Lachnospiraceae bacterium
ATTTAAGAAAGAAGTATATAGCGGAAGTATACATGAAAATTATATTCTTACAGAGTTGATTCTTGAAAAGTTAGAGAATGATTCTCTTGAAAGTAAGATAGTCAAGGCGCTTTCGCTCATCTACATTTTGGAGCAGTTTGAAAAATTGCAGCCTTCAAAAGAAGAAATAGTAAGCATTTTTTCAATTAGTTATAGTACTGATGAGATTAATGAAGCTATTGATAATCTAATTGATAAGGAATATGTAATATATCTTAAACGGAGCAATAATTTTTTAAGATTAAAACAAACCTCAGGTGTTGATATTCATCAAAAAATCAAGGATATGATTGAGGTTCAGAGTAAGAAAACCACAATCAAGGAAACACTCAATAATTCTAATTTTGATAATTATGTGTATCCATCAAGATATAACAATGCACATGATATGATTAGATTCTTTGCGTTCGAATTTATAGACGAGGAAGAGATATCTGATGATATTGATTGGAATGCCAAAAGTGAAAATATTGATGCGGATGGAATTGTATATGGAATAATTCCACATAGTGAAGAAGGCATCAAAAGAATACAGTCAGTGCTTTATAAAACGACTAAAGATAGTGAGCGTTTTATATTTATTATTCCAAAGCATTATTGTGATATCAGTGATGTGGTGAAGGAATATAATGCAGTATCGATTCTCCGTGATGCTGCTAATGATGACAAGGTACTCTTTGATGAATATGAGGTCATATATGAAGATTTACGAGAGGTGATTAACTCATATATGAGGGGTTATACAAGACCAGAAGAGTATAAGTCAAAGTATATATATTGTGGAGAAGATGTTTCGATAGGAAGAAAAGCGGCATTAACAGAACTAATGTCAAAGATTTGCGATGATGTATTCTCACTTACTCCAGTTATTAATAATGAGGCAATGAATAAGAATGAGATTACCTCCACTGCGAATAACAGTCGTAATAAGATTGTTGCAGCTCTTCTTAGAAATGAATTGGAGCCTAATTTGGGTCTTTCAGGATCAGGCCAGGAAGTGTCAATTATGCGAAGCACATTGATTCGTACTGGTATTTGGGAAGAGAATGGCGGTTTGCCACGCATTAATCTTAGGCCAACTAAGATTGAACATATGGATGATGTGCTTGAGACCATTGAAACATTTGTTGAAGAAGCTAAAACAAAAGATGGTATTTCTTTTGAAGTATTGTATAGACGCTTAACCAGCCCCGAATTTCATATAGGTTTGAGAAAAGGGTTGATTCCGATTTACCTTGCGGCTGTAATTCATGAATATAAAAGTGAAGTAATAATTTCTGACCAATATGGACAGGTTGCTGTCAATTCAGAGGTTATGCTACAAATCAACTCAAAGCCGGAGATGTTTACCTTGTCGTATTTGGAATGGGATACAGATAAGGAAAATTATGTTAAAAAACTAGCAGATGATTTTTCTGATTTTATCGTAGCTGCTGAACGTAATGTAAATTCATATGATTATGTTGTATCAGCTATGAAAAGATGGTATATGGCATTGCCAAAGTATGCCAAAGATAGTAGAGAAACGCCCGAAGGAGGCAGAATTCCAAAAGAGTATTTGAATGTACTAAAACTCTTGAAACAGAGTAACAGCGGCAACGAACTGTTATTTGAGAAACTGCCTATGGCATTTGGAAGTGAAAAGTTTGATGAAGGACTGGGAATCAGAATTAAGGAAGTTAAAGAGTTCTATGACAGTTTCCTTCAAGATGTAAAGAAATCACTTGCAAATGAAATCAAGGGCATCTTTTCAAATGTATCTGAAGAGACAAAGGTTTCTCAAATGTCATTGTCATCGGTTATAAAAGACTGGTGTGAATCATTGGACCAGACTGTGTTTGAACAATTATTCACGGATGGAACAGAAAGAGTTTTGAAAGTTTTTTGTGAGATTACCAATGATGATGACTTAACTATTACTCAATTAGCAAAACTAGCAACTGATTTACGCCTGGATGACTGGGATGAAAAGATAAGAATTTTGTTTATTGATAATATGAAGAGATACAAATCTACAGCAGAAAATCATCATTCTGACGATGCTTCAGCTGGAGAAGTTCAGTCAACAAGTGCGTATCAAATAACATTTACGGATGAAAATGGAGTTTCAACAACAAAACGATTCGATCGTGTGGAAGGAACTGGAAGGGGAAAACTTCTTCATAACCAAGTTACAGCTGCGCTGGATTCTATGGGAAGAGCTATTACCGATCAAGAAAAGAGACAGATATTAATGGAGATTCTGAAGAATCTTTGTTAATAAGAGAGGAGGCGAAAATGGCATATTTTGATAATGCTGCAACTACATTTCCAAAACCGGAACAAGTTTATCAATTTATGGATGAATTCTATCGCCTTAATGGAGGAAATGCTGGACGCGGAAAGTATGCATTGGCGATGTCCGCAGGTGCTTTAATAGCGGATACAAGAAAAAGAATACAGGAATTATTACATTGTCCAGCTAAGCAGGTTGTATTTGAACCTACTGCGACAATAGCTCTAAATATTATAATTCAAGGTATCATTAAGACCGGAATAAAGAATGTTTATATCAGTCCTTTTGAGCATAACGCAGTTACACGAACCTTGCATAGTTATGAAAAGAATGGAGACATAAATGTAATTGAATTATCAGTGTCTTCAGAATTGGAATATGACCTTGATAGAATAAGGTATCAGTTTGATGATATTAAACCAGATTTTGTGATAGTGAGCCATGCCAGTAATGTAATAGGGCTGATTGCTCCGGTTGAGGATATCTTTATTCTTGCTAAAAAATATGGGGCAATTACATTGGTTGATATGGCTCAGAGTGCCGGTCTTGTGGATTGCAATGTAGGATTAGATGTATTTGATTTTGCTGTATTTGCTGGGCATAAAACATTACTAGGTCCAACTGGAATATCAGGATTTGTTATGAATCCATCAGTTAAGCTTCCAGCGGTAATTTATGGTGGAACTGGATACGAGTCTGCTAATCAAGATATGCCAGAAAGCCTGCCAGAGAAGTTTGAAATGGGAACATTGAATATAGTTGGAGTCGCAGGATTAAATGCTTCTTTGAAATGGATCCAGGAAAAATCTGTTAGCCGGCTATACGAGGAGGAAATTGAAAAAAGAGCACAACTAATAAAGCTGTTAAGTGAATACGATTTTATAAAGGTAGTAGGGAATGTACAAAATCAAAAATATGTTGGAATTGTATCATGTTTAATAGATGGAATTAGTAGTGATAGTGCTGGTGGTATTTTTAGTGAAAAGGGTATAGCTGTACGAACTGGTTTGCACTGTGCTCCAATGGCACATCAGTTTTTGAATACGTATCCAGCGGGTACAATTAGATTTAGTGTTAATGGGTTTACAAGCAATGAAGATTTTGAAGAATTAAGATTTGCATTAGACTATATAAAAGAAAATATTTGATGGGGGAGTTTACATGCTTTTTACAGATTTAGAAATCAAAGAAGAATATCGATCTCTTCAAGATGATATTGTTGGTGATTTCTATACTCCAGTATTGAAATGTGCTAAGAAGTATCAAAGAGCAGTAGGTTTTTTTTCTTCAACCGCATTGATAGAAATATCACAAGGTATTTCTGGTTTAGTGAAAAATGGCGGTACAATCGAACTGGTTGCATCACCTAAGCTGTCAGAGGACGATGTGGTTGCTATTGAAAAAGGTTTGAAACTACGGGATGAGGTCATTAAGGAGCGCATTGCTGAGGCTATAGCAGAACCTAAAAATAAATACGAAGAGAGTCGCCTTAATTATTTAATTAATCTAATTGCTTATGGGATACTTGATATAAAAATTGCTGTTCTGGATGATAGCGAACATATAGGAATGTATCACGAAAAGGTGGGTCTAATGTATGATGAGGCTGGTAATACTTTGGCTTTTTCAGGATCCATGAATGAAAGCACTACTGCATTTATGCACAATTGTGAATCTATTGATGTGTTTAAATCATGGGAAGGTGGTTCTGATGCACGAAGGGTTATGAATAAGCAGTTGTCCTTTAAAGCAATATGGGAAAACTACGAGCCACATATGAGTGTTCTTGATTTTCCAGAGGCAGCAAAAGAAAAACTATTTCAATATAGAAAGTCAGATAAAATCGATCACAATGATGCGAACATAACTGAAAGAGAACCAGTGAATGAGGTGGCTGACAAGCCAGAAGAAGTACTTGTTCCACATGTTCCAAAGTGGGTTACTATACGTCCTTATCAAGAGCAGGCAATAGAGAATTGGCAGAATCGAAATTATGTAGGTATTTTTGACATGGCTACAGGAACCGGTAAAACATATACGGGTTTAGCTGCTGTCGTTAAACTGTATGAAAACCGCAAGGCACCTTTAGCTGTATTGATTGTTTGTCCTTATCAGCATCTGGTGAATCAATGGGTTGAAGATATTGTGACATTTGGGATGAAACCGGTTATTTGTCATTCTGCATCAACTCAAAAGAAATGGAAAAATAGATTGAAAGATGCCTGCTTGTCATTGGAGTTGGGAATCACAGATAACATTTGTGCAATTTTTACCAATGCAACTTATGGCACGGAATTTGTTCAGAACACTATTGCTCACATCAAATCGCAAGCAGTATTGGTAGTTGATGAGGCTCATAATTTTGGAGCAGTAAAAGCAAGTAAAGATTTGGATGAAAGAATACCGTATAGACTCGCACTGTCAGCAACGTTAGAGCGTCATGGAGATGATGCGGGTACCAAGAAGCTATTTGATTACTTCGGTGATAAGTGTATTGAGTATACGTTAAAAGAAGCCATTGATAATGATATGCTGGTTAGATATTATTATCATCCAATTGTAGTAAGTTTTAAGGATGACGAATTAGAAGCGTATCTTGAAATATCAAAGCAAATAGCACAGGCAATGATGAGTTGCAAAGATGCTGAGCCAAGTGATTATGCAAAGATGCTGATGATAAAAAGAGCCAGAATGGTTGCAGCTGCTAGAGAGAAAGTAGAAAGACTGGTAGAGGAGATGCAAAAGCACTCAAAAGAAAATCATATGCTTGTATATTGCGGTGCGACTACTATGAGAGATATTGATTATGATGAGGAGAAACCACCTGAGGAAGATAAGCGTCAGGTTGATATTGTTACTGAAATTCTTGGAAACTCTTTAGATATGAAGGTCGCAAAATTTACATCAGAAGAGACTGCTGAACAGAGAGAAAAATTGAAATCAGAATTTGACGAAGGAGAATCTCTTCAAACATTAATAGCTATTAGATGTTTGGATGAAGGTGTAAATATCCCAAGTATTCGAAAAGCTTTTATATTAGCAAGTAGTACAAATCCAAAAGAGTATATACAGAGACGAGGACGAGTTCTCAGAAAATATAAAGGAAAAATGCATGCTGATATTTATGACTTTGTGGTATCTCCATTACCGTTAGACTGCATTGATGCATATGATGAAGAAACAATTAGGCTATCACAATCACTTGTGAAACGCGAAATTGTTAGAATGAAAGACTTTGCGGACTTAGCTGAAAACACGAGCGTTGCCGATGATTACATTTATACATTTATAGATCGATACGGAATAGATCTAGAGGAGGATACAGATGGCTTTGAATGATGGACAAGAGATAAACGGTAGAAAACTGGATAAAATTAAATTTGAGATTCTTCAGCTTGAGGATGATAATGCAAAAACCAAGGACTATACGCAGACAGAAATGGTTGAAAAAATTAAACAGACTATTAAAGATGGTGTTGATGGTAAACTGGGATAAGGGGGAGCGAGATGCTAATTAAATCTTTAAGGTATAAAAATTTTAGGCAATTTAAAGGCGAGAATAAGATTGATTTCTCCGCAGATCCTGAAAAAAATGTAACGATTATTTTGGGTGATAATACCTTTGGTAAAACTACATTACTTCAGATGTTTAATTGGTGCTTCTATGACAAGGCTATTTTTAATGATAATCCAGACTTTTTGCTGAATTTAGAGTTGGCATCAGGAATGTATAATGATGATGATCCAATTGAAGTGCTGATTGAAATAGTTCTTTCGCATGAGGGAAGAGATTATACAATTACCAGAAAACAGGATTACTTGAAAGTAAATGGAAAAGTGATTCATAGAGACTCAAAGTTAAAAGTATCATTCAAAGATCTTAGTACTGGAAAGACAGGTTATATTGAGAAGGATAAGGATATGAAGAGTGTTATAAACCTAATCCTTCCAGAAGACCTTTCTGGATATTTCTTCTTTGATACAGAGCGTGTTCAGAACGTTGCTGATCGAAAAGACCTTTCTTCATCAGTAAAAGGATTGTTAGGATTAACCGTTTTGGATAATGCATTAAAGCATTTAGGAAAAGAAGAATCTAAGACAACAGTAATAGGATCATTTTATGAAGATTTAAAAAAGAATGATGATTCTAAGGCAACTGAGGCATTAGCTGAAATCCAGGCTGCGGAAGAAACCAGAGCGTATCAGCAAAAAATAAAAGATGACGCAGAAGCTGAAATTGATAATTATGAGCGCAGAAGAGAAGTTCTTGAAGGCAAGATTAGAGACTTACAAGCAACAACAGATTTACAAAAACGTAAGGATCAGTTAACAAGAGACATTAAGAGTGAGAAAGAAGCATTAGAAAAAGTGTATTCTGAATTTCCAATTTTGTTTGGCGACGACGCTGTTTGGTTTTTTGCACAGCCACTTTATAGACAAGCTATGGAATTCCTTGAGCAGGCTGATGTTGATGACAAAGGTATTTCTGATGTTACTGCTAATACTATAAAAGAGTTAATTAAAAATGGAAGATGTTTATGTGGAGCTGAGGTAAAGGATGGAAACGATGCATACTTGCATCTAATGGAGCAGATTAAGTTTGTACCACCTGAATCTATAGGTACTACAATTAAGAACTTTAAGAAGGATATTGCTCAGTACGATAAGATAAATTTAAACGACAGATTCTTCATAACTATTCAGTCAAGAATAGCTGATATTTTAAGATTTAAGAATAGAATACAAGAGTGGGAAGAAGAAATCGCTGAGATAGAAACTGAAATTGAAGGCAAGGAAGACGCAAAGAAGTATCAAATTGAACTGAATGACGTGAAGACACGTCTGAAGGAGAAGACTAAGACTAAGGAACTTGCAATAGCTAAGATTGCCGAGGCTGAAAGTCGGAAGGAGCGGTTTAAGAAAATATACGATACTCTTATTGCGAAATCAGATAAAGGCAGAGAGATTCGAAGATATCTTGCTTACGCAGAAAAAATACAGGAGTGGATTCAGGGATATTATCAGACTGAAGAGAGTAAAATCCGCTCTGAACTGCAAGAGCATGTAAATACAATCTTCCAGAGAATGTATCATGGAGAAAGAGAATTGGAGATTAATGAAAAATATCAAACGGTTCTCTACACCATTATTCCTGAAACTAAGCAGAAGGTAATCTCTGGTGAATCAGAGGGATTGCTTCGTGTAAAGAATTTCGCATTTATCGCAGGTCTTGTTGATCTTGCTAAAGACAAGGCTTTAAAGGTAGGGGATAATCGGCTTGAAAATGAGCCATATCCGTTGATTCTTGATGCACCTTTCTCTAATGCGGATGAAGAGCATATAAAAAATATTTCAAGAGAACTTCCAATGGTTGCTGAGCAGGTCATTATGTTTGTAATGAAGAAAGACTGGAGATATGCTGAAACTGTAATTCTTGATAGGGTAAATAAAATGTATACCCTTGAAAAACACAGTGATACATATTCTACAATCAGTTAGGAGGGATTGAGATGGCTAAGAAAAAAGATGCAAAGGTAAGAATCTTTGAAAATGACTTAAATATTACTGGCAAGCATGCAACTTATCTTAAGTTTTTGGTTAATGAAGCTAAACTATATGATGACTATATTGACGTATATATGAATGCTGCAGTTTTTGGATATTTATATTCAAAGAAGGAACCAAAGGATAATGAATCTACTGATAGAGCCAGAATTTATGCAGACGCATTTTCGAATCATAGACAGGAATGTGTATTCCTTTATAGATTAATAATGTTATTAGATGATGCAGCGCTGACTACAGACGAACGATTGGACAGGGCATTTAGATATGATGCCAACCCAGAAAAAGAGGAAGAATTACAAGAGTGTCTGGATTTGTTTAATTCTTATGTACGAGGTGGTATCGAATATATGTACGGTCTGCTTACTACAGGATGTACATCTAAAGATGACTATATAAGAGCTACATTTGAGGCATCAAGAAACTTTAAAGATAGTATCGATGGAGTCTCTTACGAGGAAAAGATAAAACGCCTATTAAATAGATAGAGAGGAGGTTATGCTGATGGTTGTTATTGATGACATATTAAATGAATTATATACAATTGATAATGACTGTTGGTATAACAATGTTTTAGAAATCCTCAAGCTCCTTGATTTCCCGGTTTCTTTTGATTATGCATGTTTATGGGAAGAATTTCTTTATGTGCGATCTGAAAAGATGAGGGCAATTAATGCGAACGATAGGAAAGTGCTTTATCAATGCAAAATGATTGCTCATTATCAAATGGAGAGAAAATATAAAAAAATACAAGTGTTTTCGATTCTGATTGCAGATGATGAGAATTCAAGAAATGATACTGTATATGATATTACGAGATTGTTTAGGAAGTTATATGGGCCCTTTACGGTTTTAATTTTTGTAAATGGCGCTGATATTGCATTTTCAGGAACCTCAATAAGTCAGAATAGAAAATCAGAAGTTATAATATCTGAATGGTTTAGTTTTGAACGTGATGTAGAATTGAATGAAAAAATCCTTGAGATAGATTTTAGTTATTTTACAGGTCGTTCTATTAATATGTTATATAGTAATTATATATGGGCTATTTCTAGAATTTATGTTCGTTATCAAGAGAGTAAAATGTATTTGATATACGGATGTGATAATCCGATAACATATGAAACCTTCGTAACCGGTCAGTATGATGACGAAACCATATTAACTACTAAAATAGATAGAGAAGAAACATTAAAAATTAATTCTGCCTATTATCCTAATATGTATGGAAGGGATTACTTCATAGATGACATAAGTATTGAAATGGAAGCGGCAGACTTCTTTGAAGATGCGGATGATATTGAATTTGAGTGGACTATGCTTGAGATGGAATTGGCGGAAGAAGCTGATGAAGAAGATGATGATGACTTCTTTGAAGAAGACGAAGATGATGATTCAGATGAATATGATGAAGAACTAATAGGGTTAAATCCTGAAGAAATGTTAAAGTACATTCGAGGAGAGTGATGCCAATGTTTTTCAAAAACATAAAATCTGGAGACGTATGTTTTTGAAAAACATTAAAAAACATTATTTTTTGGTAGTAGTGAAAAATGAGATATGAGCATACGGTTGGCGGAAGATTAACCGGAAGAAAAGACAAGGATTTTCGGATCCTTGTTTTTTTATCTGGAAATGTATTTCTTTCGGATATAGGTTTTGTAAAAATAATATGTATTTTATTTGACAAACATACAGTCTGGTGATATTATAAATCACACCAGAAGAAATACATAGCAACAGGAGGATTAAAAATGGCTACTATAGGATGTGTAAAGGCAAAAATGGGAAGCACACCTTACTATATCGCTAAGATGTCTGTTGGTGAATTGATAGATACAGTTGGTATAGCAAAGGAACTGCCTGAATGGCCTGATATGAATGCAGATGAAAAGATTCAAAGAGAATTTGACATTAAAAGAATCGTAGAGGAGATTGTTCCGTATGTAATAGAAGATCCTGACAGATTCTTTGGCAGTTTAACAATTGATATCTTTTCAGGATATGAAAACATAGTGTACGAGTCAGTTGCAGACGCAATGCCTAACATGCCGGCTGCTTACCGTGTACCGATGAAGGATATGGGATTTCTTACACTTCCGGGAAAGGAACGTTTAATTGCCCTCGACGGACAACACCGTTTACTTGCTCTACGTATAGCTGTTAAGGGAGTGATGGGAATTCCTGCAGGCGAAAAGATGACACCATCTATGAGCAAACTGAAGCCTCACCCGGAATTAGCAAATGAAGAGGTAAGCGTAATCTTTGTTGAGCATACGGATACTCAGAAAATCAGAAAGATTTTTAACAAAATCAACAAGTATGCAAAGCAGACAAGCCGAGGTGACAATATTATAACAAGTGATGATGATATCTTCGCAGTAATATCACGACAGCTTCTTAAAGAGGGTGAACCTCTTGCTCCTATTAATGGCATTGATATTGTTAATTGGAAGAGCAACACTTTATCTCTTAGAAGTAAGCATCTGACAACACTTAGTGCATTGTATACTATTTCAGATACAATTTTGAAAGATAGTAAATACTCTACTAAGAGTCTTCCTTCAGAAGCTGAAAAGCAGGCCGCGTATGAAGAAGTTAAGAAGTTTTGGGAAATCCTTATCAATGACCTTGATGCTTATCAACAGTACGTGCACCTAACCCGTATGGATAAAACAATTGCTGCTATGCGAGACTCAAATTTATTACTTAAGCCTGTAACACAGATGGCACTTGCTCATGTTGCAAGGCAGGCTAAGAGTAAAGGTATTGATTGGGCTGACGTAGTTGAAAAATTAAACCGTGTTAATTGGTCATTTGATAATGAACTTTGGTTTAACATTCTTGTAATTGCAAGTGCTAATAAAAAGGTTATTACAGGAAAAGAATCGGTCAGAGCAGCAGGCATGGTTATATCTTATCTTGTATTCGGAGATAAAATGAATCAAGCTGAGATTGATGACGTACACATGATTATAAAAAATGCACGTAATAATCAGGATGAACCATTACCTGATATGGTGTAGTTAGAGGAGGCGTTTATGGGGAAAATAGCTGAGATTAAAAATGGCAACCAAGTTCGAACTTTTGATTTGGTAAGAGAGTCGGACGCATTATATCTAAGTGTAAAATGTAGTGACAACAATTGTCACAGTAAAATTATAAAAATCAAAGTTTCAGATGTCCTTTATCAGATTTGGAAAAAGATGACAGGAAAAGAAAAGAGAGAAGCTTGCAAGATGATTAATAATCTGATAGCGGCGGATAAGAAAATAGCATAGTGTAACGAGCTCAGATCCATATAAATATGAGGTCATCATGCCGGAGGTAATTATCCTATTTAAAATAGGGGGTATTATCTTCGGCATTTTTTATTTACGAATAAGAGGAGGTTAAGATTATAAAAAATGTGATTTATACATACCAGGATTTAAAGTTAATGTTTGGTATTGAGCATGATATGCCACCAGAAGAGGAAATGAAGGGCGATGTATTAGAGTATCGTTGTCCGTATACAGATATGTGTCCTGCTAATGCAAATTGCTTTGCAGTTGCAACACCAAAACCTCTTCAAGATGATGATATTTTAAATGTTAAGTGCAAGCTTATAGGAAATAAGAAGATTCCTATATATGCAAAATATTCAGCTTTAAAAAATAAATAGGAAAAAGAGTGACTCGCAGACCACATGATGCGTCCTGCAGAACTCAATGACAAATCCAATTGCGTTATTGAATTCTGGGATAAATCAGGTGGTTTTTTAATTCTGACGCAGTGGGTAAAAAAGAATACTACTTCGTCAGGATTGCGAAACATAAATTGATAACAGAACTGATGTTCGATATAATAATCATATCGCTACATTAGGATTGAGCTACGGAACAGTGCAAAGGAACATTGGAGAATTATCAACTATGGTCAGTTTGACAGTCCCTTTTAACTGGCCTCTTAATTAGGAGGCGAAATAAGTGCAGGAAATGCATGTGGCTTGTCCATGTTGTAAAAATAAACGATTGTTTGACGCTGATCCAGCTTCTGTTGAGGGCATAATCAAGATTAAATGCCCAATATGCAAAGCTGTGGTAGCAGTCAGCTTTCATCAGAAAAAAGTTCGTACTGAGCGAATCGGCGCATAGGTAACTATAGCGACCAAGGCCTGACGAAGTTTAGAGGTAAAACTCTATTCTTTGTCAGGCCTTTTTTGTTTTCCATAAAAGCTTACATCAAAGGATGTTGGTTTTTATGGGAGTCAAAAGACTCTCAGCTAGCAAATATAAATTTCATATAGGTTCATGAAGCGCAGTGAACAGGATATGAACATACAGTTTTCAATGATTTACCAGTGATGGTGATGTGAGGACGTGTGTAAGTACCCTTTGTTTTCTGCGCTCTTTTTTTTACATCGCTGCTGAAATCAAACCAGACTGTAGCCCATATTCTGTTCCTGCCTCATGACCGGAAAGTGAGGCAGAAATGATTTTAACAGCAACTACAAACGAGGCAGTACAGGTAAAGGTAATCGATTTAAGGCGTGAATATCCAGGCTTTACTGGAGACACAAGCTGGGCAGTGATTACTGATTTATCACAGGAGGGATTGGAGCAGTTATTTGGTGATCAGCTTAAAGCTTACAGCCCATACCTGGTTATGTCCTTAGAAGAAGGAGAAATTTTTGCAGATTTTAACCGCAATGAGGACAAGCATGCTAAGCGTCAGCTCCGTTCTGGTGAAGCCTTTGGCTATGAGGAAGGTACTTCAGAGGCAGTTCATGAGGAAATGGTTACAGACACATTACTGGATGATGTTCTTATGGAGCTCGATATCAAAAAGCTCATGGAGTGTATGGACCAGCTCTCTGAAGTACAGAGACGAAGAGTAGCGCTTTACTACCTTCAGGATATGACTCTTGCAGAGGTAGCAGCTGCAGAGGGAGTAAATGTTAATGCAGTAAACAAGAGCATTAAGGCCGCTCTTAAGGCATTAAAAGAGGCTATGGAATAAAAATTAAAAATTTTTTCAAAACAGGGTGTATAAGAATACGGCCCCAGTCCAAATAAGTGAAGGGAATGATTCCTAACACTTGAGAAGCGGAAGCGACTGCGTGCCAGGTGAATGACCTTCAGTAGAACTTTGACAACTGAATAGTCATTCATCAGGTACAGTCCTGTATCAGGTGCGAGAGCACCAGCCGTATCAGCCATTCGCCTTGCGTGAGGAAATGCAACTGAGACATCCAGACAGCAACTGGGGAGGCAATGAAAGAGACAGGGATAATGAGACTTCAGTCGAGAGACTGCTTGGCGAGAACCGCGGAGGGGTTAGATTCCCATGGAGCTGTAGCTACAGCCGCCTGATGATTTCCCAGGAAGCATTTGCTTCCTCTCAGGGGTGTCGAGGACAAATTTGAGGAACGTGAAGATAAAAATGGCGCAGCTGGCTTCGGTCAGCTGCTTTACATAGAAGTTCTCATGGACTTCTAAATTTTGATTAACGAAGGAGAATTACATCATGAGAGACAATTGGAATTATCACAGAGGAGACATTTATTTAGCAGATCTTGGAAGTGGAGAAGGCTGTGAACAGGGAGGAAAGAGACCGGTAGTTGTAATCCAAAATGACATTGGCAATCACTTCTCACCTAACATCACAATTGTTCCGCTTACTTCTAAGGACAAGAAGCCTAATCAGCCAACACATTATGAACTGAAGGATGTAAGAGGACTTACTACAAGATCTACGGCACTAGGTGAGTGTCTTGCAACAATTGCAAAGGAACGTGTTATCCGCTATATGGGCAAGCTGCCAGCAAAGGATATGACTGGAATTGAGGAAGCAGTTAAAGCACACTTGGGATTCTACATCCCAGAGTGTGTGGAGCTGCCTTAAGGAGGTGCCTATGACAGCAGAGGAACACAAGAGATTTCTAAAGACTGGTTTTGATGAGGTAAAGCTGGAGGAGCTTACAGATATCAGCAAGATCAGAATCGACAGGAATCGAACAGTAGAAAGAAGAAAAAAGCAGTTTCTAAGAGCTGCAAAAAATCCTTATCTGGTAAAGGTGGGAGACACCATGGTAAAGATCAAATTTGCCAACAATGGTGTTTCTTTTGAAGAAGCTTTTGAGAATTTACTTCTCATGTCTTAGGACTAAATCGACAAGCTGGCTTAAGAATCGGTTCTATGGTAAGTTAACCCTAAAGCAAAAAGTTAACTTTTCTAAAACACCGGTGTTGCCAGCTTTATACATATTTATTTGAAGGAGGCAACATATGCTTGGATCTAAAAAAATCTATCACGCCGCCATGTACCTTAGATTATCAAGGGAAGACGGTGATCTTGACGGCGGCAAAAAGGCTGAGAGTAATTCCATTTCCAGCCAGAAGGCCCTAATTAAACAATTCCTAAAGGACAAGGATGACATCATTCTCGTATCTGAGCGAGTAGATGATGGCTACACAGGCTCGAACTTTGAACGTCCTCAGTTTCAGCTGATGATGGAGGATATCAAAAGGGGAGTAATTGACTGTGTAATAGTAAAGGACTTATCCCGTTTTGGTCGTGAGTACATAGACTCCGGTAATTACCTGGAAAGAATATTTCCGGCACTTGGAGTTAGATTCATCGCCATTACAGACAATGTAGACAGCATCAATGATCAGCAGAACGAGCTTATGATTTCTTTTAAGAATCTGCTAAACGATGCTTACTGTCGTGATATCTCCATTAAGATTCGAAGCAATCTGGAGGTAAAGCGTAAGAATGGTGATGTGGTTTCATCATTTGTAAGCTATGGCTACATGAAGGATCCGGAAAACAAATACCGCATGATCATAGATGAGGAGGCGGCAATTGTAGTAAGGGAAATCTTTAAGATGAAGCTCAATGGCTACAACAACGGGGGAATAGTAAATGTCCTAAATCAAAGAGGAATACCATCACCTGCAGCATACAAATGGAGTAAAGGAGGCAAATACTATTCACCATTTGCCAAGTCAAAGGATACCGCCTGGTGTCCGGGAACGGTGAAGGATATTCTTTCCAATCCAGTGTACATAGGCACACTTACTCAGGGCAAATATACGACACCGAATCACAAGGTAAAAAAGATGTATAAAAAGCCTGAGGATGAATGGATTGTCATTGAAGACAATCATGAGCCTATTGTAAGCAAGCGAGAGTTTGCACTGGTTCAGAGAATTATGGGCCTGGATACACGTACTTCTCCAAGCGAGGATACAGTCTATCCATTAGGTGGATTAATCCTTTGCGGGGACTGTGGAGCCAGTATGGTGAAAAAAGTGATTCCTGTAAATGGTAAGGAATATCACTACTATGTGTGCAATACCAACAAGCATGGCAATGGCTGTACCAATCACAGAATTCCACAGAAAAAGCTGGAGGATACAGTGCTTACAATTGTGCAGACCTTTGTAGCAAACATCATTGATATTGATCATATGATGAAGTTCCTTGATACGGTTCCGCTCCAGGAAATTGATATCAAGGAGCTGGAAAAGAAGAAGGCGCTTAAGATTCGTGAATTGACAAAATGCAAAGAGCTTCGTAATTCTTTATACGAGGATTTGAAGGAAGGCATTATTTCTCAGGAGGATTACAACGAGCTCTACGAGGGCTACAACAAAAGAACCCGCAATGCAGAGGAAATGATCAGAGTCTATGAGCGAGAAATCAACAATATCTTGGATGATAAATCTGATAAGTTCCTCTGGATTAAGCATTTTGCCAAGTATCAAAACATCAGCGAGCTGACACGAATCGCGGCAGTGGAGCTTATCGATAAGATAAAGATTTTTGATAAGAACCATATCGAAGTCATCTTTAATTTTGATGATGTCTTTCTACAGCTAGTGGATAAATTTGAGGAAACGGGTCATATAAAGGGCATGGACGAAAATGGTCGTCTGATTGTCCTGGATGAGGAGGCTGCTCATGGCGAAGTATAAAGTTGGAGTATATGCCCACTATGATCTAAAGGCATGGGAAAAGGAAAAACACGTGAGTCTGAAGCGGCAGCTTCGGACCATACATAGTTATTTGGAAAAGGATCCAGAGCTTGTAGTAGTTAAGGAATACCTGGATGAGTCTACAGGAGATGAGGACGGAGTTTTGGATGAAATGATAGCAGACATCGATGAAGGCCTTATTAACTGTGTGGCTGTCAGAGATGTAGCAGTTATTGGTAAAGCCTACTATCATGGCATCGATTTTGTACAAAAGTTCTGCCCATTTAATGAGGTAAGAGTAATTGTTGTATCCAACAAATATGACTCCATGAGGGAATCTGTCTGGAACCAAAGCAAGAAGGAATACTTTGATAAGACTCTTAATCAGGAGCAGATAAGAGAGCGGCTCTTTTCCATTAGAAATATGAGATGGCAGGACGGGGAATACAACTGGGGACCTGTGCCATATGGCTACGTCAGAATCGACAGTCATCTCTACATAGACCCGGAAACCTCGAAGGTTGTCAAAAACATCTATGAGAGATTTTTGAAAAATGACAGGGCCTATACAATCGCAAAGGATTTGCGGGAGCTTGGAGTAATGTCTCCGAGAGCCTACGAGCATTATATGCGAACCGGCCAGGTGACAGAGAAATATCAGTGGAAGGACTGCACGGTATGGCGAATCCTTCAGAGCAGATTTTATGTGGGTGACACGGTACATAGTCAATTCAAATTGGAGGCGCAGGGCAAAGCCCCGCAGCAAAAAATCAGCGAAGAGGACTGGATTACGGTAGAAGAAACCCATGAGCCCATAATCTCAAAGGAAATGTTTGATGAGGTTCAGCAGAGAATAAGGGATATTTCTGATGGCAAAATCCCGCCAAAGAGATGGATACCAGAATTCAATGGTCCAAGGGATAACATCTACAAGGGTAAGATTTTCTGTGGGATTTGTGGCAGAACAGAAACCTATAAACACAGAGGTAACTGGGTAGTATATCGGTGTGCATCCATTGGACATGTAGATATAAAATGTGGCGCTCATGCTGCTCATATGCGTGATATTAATGGCGCAGTAGTTGATATTTTAAATATTCGATATGGCCTGGGGCTAGAGAAGGTTACCAAGGCCTTGGTTGATAAATACATAAAAAAAGTAGTCATAGAAGCTCACGACATTATTTATGTGGAGCTTACGGATGACCATAAAGGAGAGAAAGCAGATGGCAAGAAAGAGTAGAAAAGAAATACCTGTTATAGTCCAGGAGGAGCAAAAGGATCTGATGTATACAGAGCTTAAGCCTCTTACTGAGTTTTCAGTATACAGGGCCGGACTTTATGCCAGACTTTCTTTTGAATCTGAGGGAAACAGAGACAGAGGTACGATTGATACCCAGATGCAGCTCTGTAGAAAATTTGTGGAGTGTCAGGATGATATAGCTATTCAAAAAGAGTACTTCGACATTTCTGAGACAGGAACCAACTTTGATCGAGCTGGTTTTGAGGAAATGATGGAGGATGTAAAGAAGGGAGTCATCAATTGCATCATTGTAAAAGACCTGTCACGACTTGGAAGAAATTACATAGAAGCAGGAAATTATGTTGAAAGAGTATTTCCCTTCTATGGAATCAGATTCATAGCTGTAACAGATAACTATGATTCTCTTAAGACAAGCGAGCCAATTCTTCTTGGAGTAACAAATATTTTTAACGAGATGTATGTTCAGGATATGTCCAAGAAGATAAGAGCCAGCTACAGATCAGCCTGGAATGAAGGGCTGTGTGTTGCAGGAGCATTGCCATATGGCTACATGCGAGATCCAAAGGATAAGCACAAGATGATTATCGATGAGGAAGTAGCAGACAACGTCAGAATGATTTTTGATATGGTCCTGGAGGAGTATAAATAGTACAATAAAAATGTACAAACAATACAAAATAAAAATGTACAACTGATATACTGTTACCCTGGAGGTAGACAGTATGATTTTACAAAGTAACATTATTACAAACTTAGAAATTAATTC
>JAXJRB010000140.1:0-3473 GCA_036310845.1 Lachnospiraceae bacterium
CTTTGTTTTTCATAAGTGAGTACACCTTTAGTAACAAGACGTTTAATAAGTGTTTGGATCGTTTTAGGACTCCAGCTTGTGGACTGCAGTAATTTTTCTGTTATTTCATTGGTGTTAATTGGAGCATGTTTCCATACGATTTTCATAACTTCATATTCAGCTTCGGAAATCTGCGGCAAGTCACTCATTTAAAATCCCTCCTAAAATCTTACGGTTGTAATAAAAATATTATAAGTTCTAATTTTTCTGCTGTCAATTAAAACAAACCTTGAGTTTCCGTGGTTTTATCCACAAAACTAAACATTTCCAGTTTTCGTTATAACCAACTTTGAATAAATGCCAAAAATATAAGGAATCTTCTTCCTTTTTGATGTAAAATTAAGCGTCCAAACAAAAATCTTACTAAACAAAAGAGAAAGGGATTCCTTATGCTTAATTCTACATCAATTACTTACCAAATGAAACGAGAAATTTTAACTTTTTCTAATAAAATTTCAAAATGTCTACATAAACCTGAAAGAAAGTTTGCTGCTGATATGACTTATGGCATGCTTGCCTCCGGTAGTTGTCTATTAACCGATATTGTAGACCAGCTCCATGAAAACTCGAAAAAGGTAAATTCTGTGGAACGTCTTACCAGACACCTCAACAAAGGAACTTCTGATAAAGCCTTAAAATCATATTTGACGACTGTCAAAAAATGGGCACCATCCGATCCTGTCATTCATATTGATGACAGTGACGTGGTTAAGCCCGATGGCTATAAATTTGAGGCACTTGGTCTGGTTAGAGATGGTTCTGAAAGCTCCAATACAAAAAATGTATATAAGAAAGGCTATCATGTAACCGAAGCTTGCGTGCTCGCTCAGAACAGTCATCCGGTGAGTATCTATTCACATATTCATTCTTCGAAAGAAAAAAACTATTCCTCTGCTAATGATATTACATTTGCAGCTATGAAACGAGGTGCTGCTCTTTTTGGCAAAGCAACCTTCGCTCTCGACAGAGGATATGATGACAACAAAATGTTCCTTAAACTTGATGAATTGCAACAGGATTACGTCATTCGTTTAAAATCCAACCGCAAGCTGTTCTACCATCGAAAATGGACTCTCGCAACAGAACTTTGCAATCGAAGAAAAGGCAAAGTGAAAATGAATCTGTTTTACAAAGGTAAAAATCACGAAGCATATCTTTCACACATAAAAGTACAAATCACTGCTTCACGAAAAGATATTTACCTTGTTCTTGTTTACGGCATCACAGAGCATCCCATGATGCTTGTTACCAACAAGGAAATCAAGTCCAAAGACGATGTTATAAATATCGCTAAAATTTACTTTTCCAGATGGCGCATCGAGGAATATTTCCGTTGTAAAAAACAGATGTTTCGGTTTGAAAACTTTCGTGTAAGAAAACTTGCAGCTATCAACGCATTAAATTTTTATATTACCTTATGCATGGCATTTCTCGCTCTTATATCCATGAAATCAGAATCAAATGCACTTAAGGTTTCCATCATACAGAAAGCAGACCCTATAAAGGAAAAAGTACAATTCTGCTATTACCGACTGGCTAAAGGCATCCGTGGCATACTGTCGTATGCGAAAGAAGGCATCAGGCTTTGGTTTCGGACAAAACGCCCGACATACCGTCAACTTCGCCTTAAGCTAGCCGCTTAAATAGATAAAAGAATAATTCTCCCAAAGCCCGATTCCGGTGGGGCTTATAAAAGTGCCTCTATTCACAAAACTGTCAATCTTAATATCTCAAAAAAATGGCAGATTGGTGCTTAGGAAAATTATATTCATTTTGAAATTACATTTTACGGAAACTCAAGTAGGAAGGAGACAGGAGTAAATTGCAATAAGTAAAATCGAATTAGATAGTAATTTAGTAACAAGAAGTAAATAGATTTATTGGCAGAAGGCAGTCCATAGCGGGCTGCCTTTTGTCGTGCAAAAAATGAACATATGGAGGTTTATTATGGCAGACGAAAATATGAATACAATTCATATAACAGAAAAACAAAAAGTACAGGAAATTACAGACAAGTTGGAGGAAGGATTAAAGGAGCTTTTTGAGAGTGAAAAGTACAAGACTTATCTTTCCACCATGTCAAAATTTCATAATTACAGCTTTAACAACACTTTACTTATCGCCATGCAAAAGCCGGAAGCAACACTTGTAGCCGGATATAAGGCATGGCAGAAGAATTTTGAAAGACACGTCAATAAAGGAGAAAAGGCAATCCGTATTCTTGCCCCTGCACCTTACAAAATCAAAGAGGAACGGGATAAATTGGACCCTGTGACAGGAGAGATGATGTTTGACGAAAACGGTATGCCTCAAAAGGAGCAGGTAGAGGTCACAATTCCGGCGTTTCGTGCTGTGTCTGTATTTGATGTATCACAGACAGACGGAAAACCAATTCCGGAAATGGAAGCACAGGAACTTTTATCAACAGTGGAGGGATATGAGGACTTTGTGCAGGCACTTATGAATGTTGCCCCGGTTCCCATTGGATTTGAGGATATTCCCGGCGATTCCAAAGGATATTTCCATACAGAGGAAAAGCGGATTGCGGTGCAGGAGAATATGAGTGAGAGCCAGACTTTAAAGACAATGGTTCATGAGGTAGCTCATTCCATGCTTCACAATAAGGAAATCAATCGGGATGATTTGATGGAAGCGCCTGCAAAGGACAGAAATACAAAGGAAGTAGAAGCAGAAAGCGTTGCCTATACGGTATGCCAGCATTTTGGCATAGATACCTCTGATTATTCCTTTGGTTATATTGCAGGGTGGAGTAGTGGTAAGGATATGAAGGAACTGAAATCTTCTCTGGATACCATACGAAAGACAGCATCGGAGCTTATTACAGGAATTGAGGGAGCATTAAGGGAATTGCAGCTAAATCGTGAGATAGAGCAGGAACAGAGTAAAGAGTGTATCCTGCTGATACAGAATGAAGATCTGACGGAGTTCAGCCTTGTAAATGTCCGTGGAATGGATACGCAGGAGCTTGTGGCTGCTCTTTCTAGCATTAGTGAGGATGATAAACTCAGCATACAGGCATACTTGGAAAGTAAAGGTGCATGGACTACGGAGCTTGGCAATGAGAAATCAAGAGAATTTGAGGAATACCACCTTGATGTCCGTTACAATTTTGATACGGATGAGATTACTGATGTAAAAGCAAAAATGACTGAACAGATTGACAGTAACCTTTCTGTGATGGGACAGGCAGAGCAGCTTATCAATCAGTTGGAAGCTGAGAAAACCATATTTACATCAGATGAGCGAAACCTGATTGTGAATTATGCTTATAAGCTTGATGATATGGACAAGACAAGGGAACTTGCAGAAAAACTGGCATATCAGCTTGAATATGCACAGCAGGATGTGGGTCTTACTATCATAGATGCACAGGCAGAGATTGATGCACTTCCAGACCCGATGATTGGTTTGTC
>JAXJRB010000141.1:0-53271 GCA_036310845.1 Lachnospiraceae bacterium
AACTATTCAGTAGGTCGAAGCATTTACTGCTGAGACCGTAAGAAAATGATATGATAAGCAAAAATCTCATCGCTGAAAGCGATTCTAAATGGATTTTTGCCTTGTAATTATGAAGGTACTGAATAATTACAATATTTCATAAAAAATAGTAGGTAAAGTCTTGCAGTTATATGTAGGACTTTTTTGTATTTAAGGATATCATAATGAGGATGGAGTTTTGCATGTTACTGGAATGGAGCGAATAGTAATTATTAGGATCCTAAATACACTGTAACAGCAAAAGGATGATTGTCATTCTAGCTTAATTATGATAACATTACGAGAGACATTAATGAAACGAAAGAGTTTTTTGGAGGATAGCTATGCAGAGTTTAATGAAGTTACAAAATGGTAGCGATATCAGAGGAATCGCATGTGAAGGTGTTGTAGGAGAATCTGTCAATTTAACACAGGAGGCAGGTAATCTGATTGGTGGTGCATTTGCTAAATGGCTTGCAGATAAGAAGGGAAAAGCTGTTACAGAGCTTAGAATCGGGATTGGACATGATTCTAGAATAACAGCAGATAGTTTGTATCAGGCAGCTGCAATGGGAATGGTAGCAGTAGGAGCAAAGGTGTTTTATTGTGGGCTAGTTTCCACTCCTTCCATGTTTATGACAACCGTTTTCGAAGAATTTACCTTTGATGGTGCCATTATGATTACCGCTAGTCATCTTCCATTTAATCGTAATGGATATAAATTCTTTGATTGTGATGGAGGTCTAGAACATGATGATATTACAGCGATTTTAGAGAAGGCATCAGAACTTACATACACAGAAGCAGATTTATCAGAAGTAGAAAAGGTAGACAGCATTTCTGTATATTGTAACTTCTTACAGGATAAGATAAGAAAAAGTATACAAGCAGATAACTATGAAAAACCATTAGAAGGATTACATGTTGTTGTAGATACAGGTAATGGTGCAGGTGGTTTCTTTGTAGAGAAGGTATTAAAACCACTTGGAGCGGATACATCAGGAAGCCAATTCCTTGAACCAGATGGACATTTTCCAAATCATATCCCAAATCCTGAAAATAAGCAGGCAATGGAAGCAATTAAGAGTGCAGTATTAAACAATAAGGCCGACTTAGGTATTATCTTTGATACAGATGTAGATAGAATGTCAGCAGTACTTCCAAATGGAGAGGAAGTAAACAGAGATGCCATTATTGCTATGATGACAGCTATCATTGCGAAAGATTATCCAGGTGGAACAATCGTTACGGACTCTGTTACAAGTGACAGACTTACAAGATTTATCGAAAGTATTGGCATGAAGCAACATAGATATATGCGTGGATATAAAAATGTTATCAATGAGTCTATTCGGTTAAATAAGGAAGGTATTGTATCTCCACTTGCAATTGAAACATCAGGACATGGTGCATTAAGTGAAAATTATTTCTTAGATGATGGTGCATATATGGCAGTAAAGCTCTTGATTGCATTGGCAAAGGCGGCAAAAGAAGGTAAAACACTTGCATCCTTTATCGAAACATTGGAAAAGGGATTTGAAGAAAGAGAATATCGCTTTAAGATTCAAGGTGATGATTTTAAGGATTATGGTTTAAATGCATTAAATACATTTGAAGAAAGAGCAAAAGCAAAGGGGTATCAGGTAGCACCGAATTCTTATGAAGGGGTAAGAATTACTTTTGATACAGAGGAAGTAAAGGGATGGTTGTTACTTCGTATGTCACTTCATGATCCACAGATGCCATTGAATGTAGAAGGTGTGAGAGCTGGTGATTGTGATCGTTTATATCAGATAGTAACAAAGCTTTTAGAAGGATTTGAACGTCTTGTAATGCCACAATAGTAGAGGTGTCAGGAAAGGAATTTTACATGTTATAAGATTGGACTGACAGTAACTGATAGTTACGAAGAGAGGAGTAATCGTAATGAGAATCGGAATGGGATATGATGTTCATAAGCTTGTAGAGGGAAGACCGATGATTATCGGAGGCGTAGAAATTCCATATGAGCTTGGTTTATTAGGTCATTCGGATGCAGATGTGCTACTGCATGCAATTTCAGATGCATTATTAGGCGCAGCAGCGTTAGGAGATATTGGAAAACATTTTCCAGATACAGATCCCGCATATAAAGGTATATCTAGCATTATCTTGTTAGAAAAAGTAGGGACATTATTAGAGGAAAATATGTTTCTAATTGAAAACATAGATGCTACGATTATTGCACAGGCTCCGAAGATGCGTCCACATATTGATGCCATGCGTAAAAATATAGCTGATGCATTGAAAATTGATATCACACAGGTTAATGTAAAGGCGACAACAGAAGAGGGGCTTGGATTTACAGGAGAAGGAAGAGGAATCTCATCACAAGCAATTTGTATGCTTACATCACCAAGAGAGTTATATTCTGAGGATAGAGCTGTGAGAGGGTGTGAAGGTTGTACTGGATGTAAGAACATGCGGTAAAAAGAAACTTTGAAGCACTTGCTACTGAGACCGTAAGAACATGATTCAGAAGTGAAAAATCCATTTGCGAAGCAAATTTAGGATGGATTTTTCATGGTAATTATGAAGGACTGAATAATTATGAAAGAAGAGAGGTAAAGACTATGGCGATGATTAAAACACCACATATTAATGCAGATGCAGATGCGTTTGGTAAAACCGTATTAATGCCGGGAGATCCGCTTCGTTCTAAATTTATTGCAGAAAATTATTTGGAAAATGCACAACTTGTTAATAACGTTAGAGGTATTCAGGGGTATACGGGTACTTATAAAGGCGTTAAGGTAAGTGTTATGGCAAGTGGAATGGGTATGCCTACCATAGGAATCTATTCTTATGAGCTTTATAATTTCTTTGGCGTTGAAAATATTATTCGTGTTGGTTCAACAGGAGCATTGCAGGAGCAAATTAAAGTAAGAGATATTATTTTTGGAATGGGAGCATGTACGAATTCTAATTATGTAAATCAGTATGAACTTGCAGGAACGTTTTCTCCAATTGCAAGTTATCCATTAATGAAGGAAGCTATTGCACAGGCGGATGAGTTGGCGTTAACCTACCATGTTGGAAATGTGCTATCGTCGGACAGCTTTTATACAGATAATGGTAAAGCGGCTAATGAAGCCTGGAAAAAAATGGGAGTTCTTTGTATCGAAATGGAAGCGGCGGCATTGTATATGAATGCGGCAAGAGCAGGTAAGAATGCGTTGGCAATTCTTACCGTATCTGATCATATTATTACAGGTGAGGAAACAACAGCAGAGGAAAGACAGAACTCCTTTACACAGATGATGGAGATTGCACTGAATACTGCTGTTGCCCTTGAAAAATAACATGAATCCAAAATACTCTGAACAAAGGGAAAATTTGGAAAAGACATCGTTCGTTACTGGAACGGAGTGAACAGTAACCATCGTCCAATGTAATCATGCAAAGTAATTGACAAAAGCGAGGAAATTGCATATTCTATAGAATGAAGTGAATTTTTGAAAAAGATTGCTTCAGATAGAATCGAAAACAAAGGCTTAGAACGGAAAAGTAAGTAATTGGAAGCCATACAGAGAGGAAATGCCACCGGCTGAGAGCATTTCTGTGCAAGAGAATTACCCAAGTGCATCCGGGAGCTGATTTTGTGAGTGTTAGGATAACAGGTAGCAGAATACGTTTTACATGCGTTAAATGTTAGAGGGTTGGACTTTGGTCCTTTAGAAGAGTGGAACCGCGGATTAATTCGTCTCTTATGATGAATTAGTCCGCATTTTGTTTTTGCTCAAAATCAAGCAGATATTCATAGAAATGTGTGAAGAATATTTGCTTGTAGGAGTTCGTTTCTGGGGATTGCTATTTGGAGGATACGCCATAGCTTGAACCTAAATAGACACACTTGTTATAGGGAGGCTGGAATATGGGATGGCTGAAAAATATACGAAATGAGATAAAGGTAATACGAGAGCGAGATCCGGCAATTCATTCGGATATGGAGGTCTTTTTATATCCAAGTTTTAAAGTAATGCTTCACTATCGTATAGCGCATAAACTCTATCAGAAAAAGCACTATTTTTTCGCAAGATGGATATCGCAACGTGCAGTTAGAAAAACGGGAATAGAAATTCATCCAGGTGCACAAATTGGAGAAAATTTCTTTATTGACCATGGAAATGGTGTTATTATTGGGGAAACAGCAATTGTTGGTAATAATGTAACGCTGTACCAAGGAGTAACGCTGGGAGGTACGGGTAAAGAGCATGGAAAAAGACATCCGACCATTGGGGATAATGTTATGATTAGTGCTGGTGCAAAGGTATTGGGGTCTTTTACTGTTGGAGAAAACTCTAAAATAGGTGCAGGAAGTGTTGTGATTGAAGAGGTTCCACCAAATTGTACAGTTGTTGGTGTTCCAGGAAGAATCGTAAAGCGTAACAATCAGAAGCTAGTGCGTGAGGATATGAACCAAATAGATTTACCGGATCCGATTTCAGAGGATATCAGGGTATTGCAGCATGCTAATTCTCAGATGACGAATCGTATACTTGAGCTTGAGCAGGCGTTAAAACAATTAAAAAAGGAAGTTGATACGTCTAAATCAAATGTATAAAAGAGAATGTACCAGCTATATGGTAAAAGCAGCATTAAAATACAAAGTTATGATGTAACTGTTCAGTAGGCATATGAATTTACTGCGGATGCAGCAAGAAAGCATATATTATGCAAATGGAAATTCATTTGCGAAGCAAATATAGGATGGATTTCTGTACGAAACTAAAAAGGTACGGAATCGTTATATTATGATTAAGTTAGAATAAGAAAGGTAGTATTGATATGGAAAACAAAATGTCATTTTATAACACATTAACAAGAAAGGTAGAGCAGTTTATTCCAAATGAGGATGGAAAAGTTGCTATGTATACATGTGGACCGACGGTGTATCATTTTGCACATATTGGAAATTTGAGAAGCTATATTATGGAGGATGTTCTGGAAAAGACTTTACGTTATGTAGGCTATGACGTCAAGCGAGTTATGAATATTACAGATGTTGGTCATTTATCCAGTGATGCAGATACTGGTGAAGATAAGATGCTTAAAGGTGCAAAGAGAGAGAAGAAAACGGTTATGGAGATTGCAAAGTTTTATACAGATGCTTTCTTTGCAGATTGTGCCAAGCTTAATATCAAGACTCCGGATGTAGTAGAGCCGGCAACAAATTGTGTACCTGAGTTTATTCATATGATTGAAGTATTGTTAGAAAAGGATTATGCGTATGAAAGTGGTGGAAATATTTACTTTGATACTTCTAAGCTTGAGGATTATTATGTATTTTCCAGCCAGAGTGAAAAAGAGCTTTTAGTTGGTGTAAGAGATGATGTAGATGAGGATGAGAATAAGAAGAATAAGAGTGATTTCGTGCTTTGGTTCACAAAGTCCAAGTTTGATGATCAGGAACTAAAGTGGGATAGTCCATGGGGAATCGGTTATCCTGGATGGCATATTGAGTGCTCTTGCATTAGTATGAAGCATCTTGGAGAGTATATGGATATTCATTGTGGTGGTGTCGATAATATTTTCCCTCATCATACAAATGAAATTGCACAGAGTGAGTCTTTTGTAGGACACAAATGGTGTAATTACTGGTTCCATGTACATCATTTGAATGATAAGTCAGGAAAGATGAGTAAGTCCAATGGAGAATTTCTTACGGTTTCACTTCTTACCGAAAAGGGATATAATCCATTAGTGTATCGTTTGTTCTGCTTGCAGTCACACTATCGTAAGCCACTAGAGTTCTCTTATGAGGTAATGGATAATATGGTTGCTGCTTATGATAAGCTGGTAAAGAGAATTGCTTCTTTACAACAGGATGGGCCTGTAGAAGAAGAGAAGTATAACGAATATAGAGCGAAATTTGAAGAAGCATTATGCAATGACATGAATACTTCCATGGCAGTGACTGTTTTATATGACATGCTAAAGGCAGATATGTCAGATGCAACCAAATTTGCATTGGTAAAGAGTTATGATGAGGTACTTTGTTTGAATCTTGCAACAGCGCATGTTGAAAAAGAGCAGGATAATGATATTGATGCAGAATTAGAAAGCTATGTACTTGCAAAGATTGAAGAAAGAAAAGTAGCTAAAAAGGAAAAAGATTTTGCAAAGGCAGATGCGATTAGAAATGAGCTGTTAGAAAAGGGCATTGTGTTAGAGGATACTCGTGAGGGGGTAAAATGGAAGAAAATGTAAGTTTATTAACACAAATTCATCAGGTGTTTGGTGAGAGTGAGGTTGATTTGCGAACCTACTCTCCCTTAACCTTTGCCTATATTGGAGATGCTGTATTTGAGATGGTTATTAGAACCTTGATTGTAGAACGTGGTCAGAGAGCAGCCAACACCTTACATAAGCATACAACAAAGATTGTATGTGCAGGAACTCAGGCTACTATTGTGGAAGCAATCATGGAGGATATGACCGAGGAAGAACAAAGTATTTATCGCAGAGGAAAGAATACAAAGATTCATTCCTCTGCCAAGAATGCTTCTTTGTCTGATTATCGAAAAGCAACAGGTTTTGAAGCTGTGTGTGGGTATCTGTATTTAGCGGGTAATACCAAGCGTGTGGTAGAACTTGTTGATTTGGGAATAAAGAAGGCAGGAATTGAGATATAAAATACTCAATGAAAAAATGTAGTATGATTATGCAAAAAAATCAATTGAATGACAGTGCCATCCAAGCAAGTTATGGAGGAATTTTTACACATAGCTATGAAGGTACTGAATAGTAACAAGAAAAAAGAAAGATATGGTAATTGTATGAGATATGAAGAATTTACAATAGAAGGAAGAAATGCAGTTATTGAAGCATTTCGTTCAGGAAAACCAATTGATAAGATTTTTATTCAGGATGGTGTACAGGATGGACCGGTGCAAACAATTAAGCGTGAAGCAAAAAAACACAATACGATAGTAAAGTTTGTAACCAAAGAGCGTTTGGATCAGTTAAGTGAGACTGGCAAACATCAAGGTGTCATTGCTTATGCAGCAGCGTACCAGTATGCAGAGGTAGATGATATTTTAGAGGTAGCAAGAAAAAAGGGAGAGGCACCGTTTGTTTTTTTATTGGACAATATTGAAGACCCTCATAATTTAGGCGCTATTATCAGAACAGCGAATCTTGCAGGTGCACATGGAGTCATTATTCCAAAGAACCGTGCTGTTGGTCTGACTGCGACTGTAGCAAGAACATCAGCAGGAGCGTTGAACTATACTCCGGTAGCAAGAGTTACCAATATGGCAAAGACTATAGAAGATTTGAAAAAAGAAGGCATGTGGTTTGTTTGTGCAGATATGGGTGGAACGGTTATGTATGACTTAAATCTGACAGGATCTATTGGACTTGTAATTGGCAATGAAGGTGAAGGTGTTGGTAGGCTGGTAAAGGAAAAGTGCGATTTTATCGCTTCAATTCCAATGAAGGGAGATATTGACTCGCTCAATGCTTCCGTAGCAGCAGGTGTACTTGCATATGAAATTGTTCGCCAGAGGGGATAAATCGTAAAATAACATATATAGAATTTTTTGTGAATAGCAAATTTGTGTGAAATACAAATTCGTGAAATGTGGGGTGTGACGATTGTATGAAATATATACCGACGAAGAATTGATAGACCGTTTACGGGAAGGTGATAATCGAATCACGGATTATATTATGGACAAGTATAAGAATCTAGTAAGAAAAAAAGCGAAATCTATGTACATTTTAGGGGCAGACAATGATGATTTGATACAAGAGGGAATGATTGGGCTTTTTAAGGCAATTCGTGATTACGATGCGGGAAGAGATGCTAGTTTTTATACGTTTGCAGATTTGTGTGTTTCCAGACAGATGTATACGGCAGTTCAGGCATCTAGAAGAGAAAAGCATGCACCGTTAAATTCATATATATCTTTATATGCTGATATGACAGAGGGGGAACATGATGGTGGTGAGGCAGAACTGATACAGATATTGGCTTCACAGAGAGAAACGAATCCAGAGGAGCTTTTTATTGATAAGGAGAATGTTGCGTATATAGAAGAACAGATAGATAAGCAGCTTAGTTCGTTTGAAAAACAGGTGTTAGATCTTTATATTACGGGAATGTCTTATTCCCAGATTGCAAAGGTGTTGGGGAGAGATGAGAAATCAACCGATAATGCTTTGCAAAGAATGAAAACGAAGCTAAAACGGGCAGTAGAGAAAAAAGGAGACGAATGAAAAGATTTTTATTAGGTCTTTTGTGCTGTTTGGTATTTATGCAAGGGTTAAGTGTAAAAGCGCAGGAGACAGAAATGACACATGTAACATTAGAAGAAGCAGATATTTCTATAATGCTTCCAATTACTTGTTATTTATTAGGGCAGAACATTACAGAAAATGATCCGTATTTAGAAAAGGTAGGGGGAGATCGAGAGAAGATTCAGAACTACTATAAGGATGCAGGAATTATTTTAAATGCAATTGCTCAGGATGACAGTTATGAAATAGTTGTGACAATGAATGAAAATAGTAATATTGATTATGTTTACAGTATGAAATCTCTCTCAGAAGAACAAATTAGAGAGTTTGCAGAAACAATTCAGACAACATATGCATCTTATGGATATGAGGTTAATGGGTATCAGTTATATGATACAGAGGAGACTTCTTATGTGCTGTTTCATTTTCGACAGCTATATGATGACAAAATGGTGGAGTGTTACCAATACTACACAATACGAGAAAGTAAAATTTATAATATTACATTAAGAAGCTATCTAGGTGAGATAACAACCAGTATGGAAGAGATGATAAGCAAGGTTATTGATAGTGTTTCCTTTGGAGGAATGAATCAAAATAGCATAATATATGAGGATGAAGAAAGGGGAGTAGTATTTCATCTTGCAGAAGGTTGGAATAAGGTAGTGAATACAAAGGAAGAACAATATGTGCAGGCACAATATATGCATACAAATGAGCTAGGGGAGAGTATTCAATTCTTTTGTATGGATTTGTGGGGGAACATGAGTACCTTACACCAGCTTACAACTACAAGGGAGAATATGACCATAACAGAGAAGACGTTACAAAATGATAAGAAAAAATACCAATCCTATCTTTCTGGTTTTTTTGAAAGCTATCAAGATGTAGCAATTGAGAAAATAGGTGATAATTGGTATATGACAAGTGAGAAGCCTTTAAAGGTTGAAAGTGACAGTATTGATGGTGTTTATCTGCAAAAAAGTGTAGTGACTATACGAAAGGGAATTCTATATGCATATCAGTATGGTTATTATGAGGATGGAAATATTCATGAAATGGATTATATGGAGCTGATTAAAAGTGTAACATATCAAGACCCTAAAATTTTATTTGAAGATGGGAAATATTATAAAAATATTGCAGAGCTCTTTTATACAATAACTGTTATTTTATTACTTGTCGGAGCTACTTTAACAGGAATTATGTATTTTTATTATAGAGAATGGAAAAAAGAGAAGCTATGAGAATAGCTTCCTTTTTTGAGTAACAGGCAATCATACAAAAGCACGCGAATTATCAGGAAATAATTCGAATTAAGTGACAAAATAGGCGATATCTGCGATAATATATATAGAGGGATTAATATAAATAAGATAAGGGGAAATGGTATGAAGGGGATAGAATGTGTACAAGATGAGGTACTTGATTTGACGGTTGTTGTACCTACATATAATCCGGATAAAAAATTATCCGAAAAAATAAACAGTCTTTTTAAAAGAGGATTTCATGATATTATAGTTGTAAATGATGGTAGTGATGAAAAGTATATGAAGTTTTTTGATGAAGTTGAGGATAATTCAACAGTAATACATTGTAGAAAAAATAAGGGAAGAGCAATGAAAGTTGCATTTTCATTTTGTAGTAAGTATAGAAAGAAGTCGAATGGTGTTATTGTAGTTGATTTTGCATATTCGTATCATCCAGATGATGTTTATGCTTGTGGAAAAGCATTATTTGAAAATAGGGGACATCTAATACTGGGGTGTAGGGATTTCCGAGATGGGAAAATATCATTAGTAAGAAGAGTAGAAAATAATATTAAAAAGAAAGTATATAGTATTTTGGGAGGAATAAAGGTATCAGATACAGGAGCTGGAGTATGTGCTATTGGAATGTCTTTGGTTCATGAAATTGTAGAGATAAAAGGAGAATATCAAGACTATGAATGTAATATTTTATTGGAAACGAAGAAAATGAGTTTGCCCATTACAGAGGTTACAATTCGAATGTTATCTGCATAAAGTTATATTTTGAAATGTTAAGTCTTGCCATGCGATGTGGCATGAGATACACTAGGAAAAGGGAATAAAGACTTGTAAACGGTAAGGAAGCAGTCCCAAGGGATTGCTTCTTCTTATGTGATAGAGAAAATTCAACTTACATAAAAAGCTTATGAGCGTATTGAAACGCTGGAAAGTGTGGTTTAGGTAAGGTTTTTATAGAGCGAGAAGGTGTTTTACATTTTCAAATGTCGATAATGAGGTAAAGAGATGTATAAAGAAGAAAAGTATAAGGTTTTAAAAAGATATTTTGGTTATGAATCTTTTCGAGAAGGACAAGAAGAATTAATCGATGCGCTTTTGAAAAAAAATGATGTGTTTGGAATTATGCCGACTGGAGCAGGTAAATCCTTGTGTTATCAAGTGCCTGCATTAATGTTTTCAGGAATTACGCTGGTTATTTCTCCGCTAATCAGTTTGATGAAAGATCAGGTAGCTGCATTAAATCAGGCAGGAGTGTATGCTGCATATTTAAATAGCTCCTTGACACAAGGCCAGTATTTCAAAGCATTGGAGTTTGCAAAGGCAGGAAAATATAAGATAATTTATGTGGCTCCAGAGCGATTGATGACGGAATCCTTCTTAAGCTTTGCTCTGCATGCGGAAATATCTTTTGTTAGTGTAGATGAGGTGCATTGTGTATCACAATGGGGGCAGGATTTTCGCCCGAGCTATTTGAAAATTGTAGAATTTATTCAGCGATTGCCGAAACGTCCTGTTATAGGAGCATTTACGGCGACAGCAACGCAGGCAGTACGTGAGGATGTTATGCGTATTTTACAACTACACAATCCAAAGACTGTTACAACAGGATTTGATCGTAAGAATCTTACTTTTTCGGTAAAAGTGCCAAAGGATAAAAAGCAGGAGATGCTGTCATTACTTACACAATATCAAAAAGATAGTGGAATTATATACTGTATTACCAGAAAGCTTGTGGAAGAAATCTATGAGTATCTAAAAGAATATGGATTATCTGTATCTAAATATCATGCTGGAATGTCAGATCAGGAGCGGGCAGAACATCAGGATAATTTTATTTATGATAGAACACAGATTATGGTAGCGACGAATGCTTTTGGTATGGGGATTGATAAGCCGGATGTCAGGTTTGTTATTCACTATAATATGCCGAAAAATATGGAAAGTTATTATCAGGAGGCTGGAAGGGCTGGAAGAGATGGAGAAAATTCAGACTGTATTCTTTTCTATAGTGCTCAGGATGTCCATACCAATCAGTTTTTTATCGACAATAACCGGGAAAATGAAGAATTAAGTGAGGTAGAGTTAGAGGAGGTCATGGCAAAGGATCGAGAGAGGCTAAAAAAGATGACCTACTACTGTTATACGAGTGATTGTCTCAGAGCATATATGCTTCGTTATTTTGGAGAACAGGCTGGAGACTATTGTGGAAATTGTAGTAATTGCTTGAAAAACTATGAAGAAGTGGATGTATCCAAATATGCAAGGATTATTCTTGGTTGCATAGAGGAAAGCAGAGAACGTTATGGTATGACCGTTATTATTGACGCTTTGCGTGGAAGTAGAAATGAAAAGATAGAAAGATATCGAATGAACGAGAATAGTTATTATGGAACGATTCGTGAGGTGAGCCAAAAACGTTTGCGAGAGATTATACGATTTATGTTGACAAGAGGATTTTTGGCACAGACGGATGATGGTTATGCGGTACTGAAGCTTACGGAGAATTCTTATCAGCTAACGATTAAAGGCGATCAGCTTCTGATGAAACTTCCAAAGGAAACAACAACTGTCATGCTAGAAAGCGGAAAGAAGAACTTGGTTAAGGCACAAGTAAATAGTGCAAGACGTATCATGGCTGATAATCCGCAACTTTATGAGAGATTACGAGAACTCAGAAATGAGACTGCAAGGGCAATGCATGTACCGGCGTATGTTGTTTTTACGGATAGGACATTACTGGAAATGAGTGGCTATATGCCTGTGACAAGAGAAGAAATGCTTGCAATTACCGGAGTTGCACAAGCAAAATATGAGAAATATGGCGAGCAGTTTATGGCAATAATTAAAGGATACAAGGAGGAGCATGGAGAAAAGGTAAGTGCTCCAAAGGCGAAAGCTAAAATTCGTTTTTTATAAAAAAGTATTTTTGAAAATATTGCTATAGAATGGAAAATTTTTACAATTGACCAAGGGAAGTAAGAACGGTAAAATATAAATATCTTATGTAAATGGATAAGATTACATATTGTGGAAAGGTATGGTTAAAACAATGAAAAGGAAAGAATTAGGCAGAATTAGTAAGAAATTGACGGCAATCGGAATGACGCTTGCTATGACAATTGCTATGGTAGGGGGAAGTATAGCACCAGCAATGCATGTTCAGGCAGAAGAGCTTCCTGGATATGTAAGAAGTAAGTATACGAATGAGTGGATACCGGCAGAGCAGGCGGCGTTAAGACCGCTTGCAATTATGATGCCGACAGATAAAAAGGCACAGCCTTCTTATGGAATTGGTAATGCTAAGGTTTTATATGAGATAATGGAAGAAGGCGAAATATCCAGACAGCTAGCAATTATTGATAACTGGCATGCATTACCACAGATTGGAAATATCAGAAGCTGTAGAGCATATTACATTCCTGAAGCAACGGAGTGGGATCCGATTCTGATTCATTTTGGTGGTGTGGTTTATATGAAGGATAGAATAACAGCACCGGACATTAATAATCTTTCTGGTTCCGCACAGTATGGTGTAGGTGGCGGTGTAGTTGGAGGTGCAGCATTCTTTAGAACGACAGACAAGAAGGCACCACACAATGCTTATACTAGTGGAAAAGGAGTTATGAATGTATGCAATCAGTTAGGCTATTCTTTGCATAATCGAGAAGCGTACTATAATCAGAAGAACTTTACTTTTGCAGAAGGTGTGAATACGTTAGAGCAATATGGTGCTACAGCACAGACTGCTAATGTGATTGATTTATCACAGATTTTTACTTATACCAAGAGTGCTTTTGCATATAATCCGGCAGATGGTTTGTATTATAAGACATTACATGGTGCTCCGCAGGTAGATGCTTTGACAGGGCAGCAGCTTAACTTTGCAAATGTAATCGTGCAGAATACAAAGTGGTGTCAGTTAGATAAAAAGGGTTATCTGTATTTCCAAAATTATGACACAACAGAAGATGGTTATTATTTTACAAAGGGAAAATGTATCCATGTAACATGGCAGAAAATTGGAGATTATACACCAACTGTTTTCTATGATGACTTTGGAAATGAGATTCAGTTAAACGAAGGGAAAACTTATATCGCAGTAGCACAAAAAGGAAGACCAGTGCTTTATAATTAGTATTAGAACAAAAAAGAAATCGAGTCACTAATTTACTCGATTTCTTTTTTTGTTCTAAATTGCTGTTACATAGTGGTAATTAAGCAAGAATTTTATATAATAAAAAAATTACAAAAACAAAGAAGCCTGATGTTATCAGGCTTCCTGTTTGTGTAAAAGGGGAATTCTTCCGGAATTGCTAATTAGCAAGTCTAGCATCTCTGCTAAACATGTATTTATCATACACTGTATATGAAAAAAAGTATATATCTATATTGCGCTAAAATACAACTATATTGATTAAAAAGAGTTTGGTTTAAAAATTGGTTCAAAAAATGATTTTCTTGAAATATATCCTACAATTCTTGTAAATACAATTCCAGAAAGAGAACCAAAAGAGTCAATCAATACATCTTTTTTTGAGGCACCGCGCCCTGAAACAAATAGTTGATGATACTCATCGAGGCAGGCAAAGCCAACACATAAAATTAATGAGGTAAGCATAAGCCATATACCACGAATACCATATACATATAGCGGGAGTGAAATGGCAACAGCTAAAATGAAGTATTCTGTGAAATGAGCAGTTTTTCGTATATAGTAGTGTATTTTTTCAGCTCCGGTATCAACCTGCTTTTCGGTTAATTCAAAATCCAAAACACGATCAATAACATGAATGAGTTTATGTGAAATGGATGAGCTTAACTGCGAACTGGCAGTACCATCCTGTGCAGAAAAGGAATAGATGAAGTACATGATAATTAATGCGGGAACAAAGGATAATGGTCTTAAAAAGATGCGTGCCAAATGTGTAAAAAAGGATTGTGCTGTCATAATTTTTCTCCATTCTGTATCATAAAAGTTGTTCTTTATTATAATATATAATAACCGAAATACAATATCTCAAGCAAAAAAATGTGTACTTTTCTGACAGACATGTTACAATATAAATGGGAATGTCGTGTAGAAAGGGTGTGATTGTATGCTGAAAAATGAAAAATTATCAAATGAGGAAGTAATAATTGTATATAAGGATGAAGTTGTAAAATTATTAAAATATAAGAACTGGCTGGAAAAAATGAATGGGCGAAACACATCAGATATTTATAAAGGAGAAGGGATTGAAGAAACTTCTATGCCTGTTCCGGTGTATGATTCAACATTATTAAGCTTTGTTCGTGAGGCAAAGAATACGGTATTTATGAATCGTAATTATGTGTATACGTTTTCACAGTATCGCCTTAAAACGATAAAGGATGAGTATGCGTTTATTGAAAGTAGTACTTTGCAGGATATGAAAGCCTTGGGAGATATTTTATCAAAATATGTGCTTAAAGGAGAAGTTCAGGGAGTATATTGGTCTGAAGGGGTAAAAAGTGGCGTGTTTTTAGCTTTGCTTCTGAAAATGAAAGAATTGATAGAACAGTTTCAGGGTGAAAAATGTGAAGGATAGATTGACTTGAATATGGAAAGGCATGGTAGCGGAGAATGGGAAACAAATCGGTACAGAAGAAAAAATATATCGTAGAGAAGGCAAGAGCAGTATTCTGTAAAAATGGTTATAGAAAGGTAACGATGAAAGACATTGTTGAGGCATGTGATATTAGCCGAGGAGGATTGTATCTTTATTTTCCGGATACAAGGTCTCTTTTTGAAGCAGTATTGCGGGAAGAACAGTCTGACAATGCGCTTTTGGCTGTTGTATGCGAGGATGGACTAACACCGGGAGAAATGCTGTTAGCATATTTAGAGGCGCAGAAAAAGTTAATCTTAAAGCAGGATAGTCTAACAGCGGCAACCTTTGAGTATCTGTTTGAACAGGAGAGTGATTTAAAAAGCGTGAGGGAAGAAGCCTTGAGTGCTCTTGAGCAATTGATTACAGATGGAGTGAATGCAGAGTGGATGGTTTGTGAGAATCCAAGGGTGGCGGCAAGAAATATTGTGTATGTGTTAGACGGATTGCGTATTGCAGCACAGGTGGATGAACTTACAGAAACGGAAATAAATCAGGAAATAGAATATGTATTAGGAACACTTGGACTTGCAGTGGATTAAGCGTTAAAAAGAGGGATGTATGTGGATGCATCCCTCTTTGTTCGTTAGAAAATTGCTCAAAATATAGCAAGCGTTAAACAAGAATTTCGTCAGAAATTTTTGCCAAGGTGAGTTGGTACGTACGATTATTTTAAACTAATGATTTTTCCGAAATTGCTTAATTTACATTCTTTGAAATCACCGAGCATTTTGGAAAGCTTGGCATATCCATAATTGGAAATGTTAAAATCAGGAAATTTCTTGCAAAGCTTTTGGTTTAGCTCTCCAACGTTCATAGAGTGGCTTTTGGTTTGCTTAAGGATTGCAAGAACTTCTTTGCGAATGTCCTCTAAGGTGATATCAGCATCAAGGAGAAAGGCAGTAACCGTAGTTTCTGTATATTTCAAAGAAATAGACTTTTTGAATTCTGTAGCCTCTAAAAATTTGGAGAATTTTGTATATTCATAATTGCGGACATCGAAGGATGGATACATTTTTGAGAGGCGACTTCCAAGTTCGCCAATATCCATAGAGATGCCATCATTACCATTATCCGTAATGATTTTGACAAGTGCTTGTTCAATTTCGGATAAAGGTGTTAATGCATCTGTAGTAGTTTCTAAAGTCGAATTTGGTGTATTCTTAACAGGAGAATCTACGTTAGAAACAAGGTCTAATAATACAAATTTTTCACAGGCAGAGCGAAATGGCTCAGGTGTTTTTCGTTCCCCCATACCGATAACATACATGCCGGATTCGCGAAGACGCATAGCAAGACGCGTAAAGTCACTGTCGCTGGAAGCAAGGCAGAAACCAGTTACATGACCAGAGTACAAAATGTCCATCGCATCAATAATCATGGCGGAGTCTGTTGCGTTTTTTCCACTAGTGTAGCTGTATTGCTGAACCGGATTAATGGAATTAGCAAGAAGGACATCCTTCCATTTATTTGATGTGGAACGTGTCCAGTCACCATAGATTCGTTTATAGGTAACGGTGCCGTATTTGGATAATTCCTGTAAAATAATTTTGATATAGTCGGCACTGATGTTATCACTGTCAATTAATAATGCAAATTTCTGGTCTTCCATAGAAAGACAGTTCCCCCTTTCGATAATGTATATAACGGTATTTTAGCATAGAAAAAGTGAATAAAAAAGTAATTTGTAGAGATAGAGGCTGATTTTATACATTTTTTCGTATATTTAGACAGTTGAAAAATGTTATAAAAACGATATAATAAATTTATTATTAGATTTACGGAGGACTCATTAAATGGGAAATGTTAAACGTATTTACGTAGAAAAAAAAGATTCCTTTGCTGTTAAGGCAAGAGAGCTGGAAGAAGATATTAAGGGTTACCTTGGTATTTCCGGTTTAGAAAAGGTAAGAATCTTCATTCGTTATGATGTGGAGAACTTATCTGATGCTACCTTTGAAAAGGCTTGTAATTGTGTATTTTCAGAGCCGCCAGTAGATGTGCTTTTCCATGAGACATTTGAAATGCCTGAAAATGGAAAGTGTTTTTCAGTAGAATTTCTTCCTGGACAGTATGATCAGAGAGCTGACTCAGCAGTTCAGTGTGTAAGATTCTTAAAGGAAGACGAAGAGCCAATTATTAAGACAGCAGTTACTTATCTTCTGATTGGTAATATTTCCGATGATGAGTTCATGAAGATAAAGTCTTACTGTATCAACCCTGTTGATTCCAGAGAGACAGATATGGTAAAGCCGGAGACTCTTGTTACAAATTTCGAAGAGCCGGATGATGTTGCTATCGTAGAAGGATTTGTTGAGAAGGATGAGGCTGATTTAAAGGCACTTTATGATTCTTTTGGTCTTGCTATGACATTTAAGGATTTCCAGCATATTCAGAACTACTTTAAGAATGAAGAGAAGAGAAATCCATCCATTACAGAAATCAGAGTTCTTGATACATACTGGTCAGATCACTGTCGTCATACAACATTCTCTACAGAATTGAAGGATGTTACATTTGAAGATGGTTACTATACAGAGCCAATCAAGACTACCTATAAAAAGTATTTAGAGACAAGAGAAGAGATTTTCCAGGGAAGAAAGGACAAGTATGTTTGTCTTATGGACCTTGCTCTTATGGCTATGCGTAAGCTGGAAAAAGACGGAAAGCTTAACGATAAGGAAGTTTCTAACGAAATCAATGCATGCTCTATCGTTGTTCCAGTTGAAATTGATAAGGAAGACGGAAAGGGTGTTATTACAGAAGAGTGGCTTATAAACTTCAAGAATGAGACACATAACCATCCAACAGAAATCGAGCCATTTGGTGGTGCGGCTACTTGTCTTGGTGGAGCTATCCGTGATCCATTATCAGGACGTACCTATGTATACCAGGCTATGCGTGTAACCGGTGCTGCAGATCCTACCGTTCCTGTAGAAGAGACTATGAAGGGTAAGCTTTCTCAGAAGAAGCTTGTTCGTGGTGCTGCTGACGGTTATTCTTCTTACGGTAACCAGATTGGTCTTGCAACAGGCTATGTTAAGGAAATCTATCATCCAAATTATGTTGCTAAGAGAATGGAAATCGGTGCTGTTATGGGTGCTGCTCCAAGAGCAAGTGTTATTCGTGAGGATTCTGATCCAGGTGATATCATTATTCTCTTAGGTGGACGTACAGGACGTGATGGTTGTGGTGGTGCAACGGGTTCTTCCAAGGTACATACAGAGGCTTCTATTGAAACTTGTGGTGCTGAGGTTCAGAAGGGTAACGCACCTACAGAGCGTAAGATTCAGAGATTATTCAGAAGAGAAGAAGTTAGTAAGTTAATCAAGAAGTGTAATGACTTCGGTGCAGGTGGTGTATCTGTTGCTATCGGTGAGCTTGCTGATGGTCTTGTTGTAGATATGGACAAGGTTCCAAAGAAGTATGCAGGTCTTGATGGTACAGAGCTTGCTATTTCTGAGTCACAGGAAAGAATGGCAGTTGTAGTAGATCCTAAGGATGTACAGGAATTCCTTGGCTACGCAGCAGAAGAGAACTTAGAAGCAGTTGAGGTTGCGGTTGTTACAGAAGAGCCAAGACTTGTTCTTAAGTGGAGAGGCACAGAAATCGTTAACTTATCCAGAGCATTCCTTGATACAAATGGTGCTCATCAGGAGACTTCGGTATATGTAGATACTCCTGTTAAGGAAGACAACTACTTTAATAAGATTGCAATCGATAAGGTTGAAGAAGCACTTAATAAGGGTGATGTTAAGGCAGCGGTACTTGCTGAATTAAATGATTTAAATGTATGTTCTCAGAAGGGACTTGTAGAGAAGTTTGACTCTTCTATTGGTGCAGGTAGTGTATTCATGCCTTATGGTGGAAAGTATCAGTTAACAGAGACTCAGGCTATGGTTGCAAAGCTTCCTGTTCTTAAGGGTAAGACAGATGTTGTAACAATGATGAGTTATGGTTTTGATCCATATCTTTCTACATGGAGTCCATATCATGGAGCAGTTTACGCTGTAACAGAGTCAATTTCCAGAATCGTTGCAAACGGTGGTGATTACTCTAAGATTCGTTTAACTTTCCAGGAGTACTTCAGAAGAATGACAGAAGATCCAGCAAGATGGAGCCAGCCATTTGCAGCATTACTTGGTTCTTATGATGTACAGATGGGATTCGGACTTGCTTCTATCGGTGGTAAGGATTCTATGTCAGGTTCCTTCAATGAGATTGATGTACCTCCAACATTAGTTTCTTTTGCAGTAGATGTAGCAAAGAAGCAGGAGATTATCAGTCCAGAGCTTAAGGCAGCAGGAAATAAGCTTGTTACTTTCGCATTGAAGAAGGATGAGTTTGACCTTCCTGTATACGAAGAGGTTATGAAGCTTTACGATGCTATCCATGCTTTAATTGTTAAGAAAGCAATCGTATCTGCGTATGCATTGGATTCTAAGGGTATCATGGCAGCTGTTGCTAAGATGGCATTTGGTAATAAGATGGGTGTTGAGTTCTCCAATGATTTAGAGGCAAATGCGTTATTCACCAACAGAATCGGTGACATCATCGCAGAAGTATCCGCAGAGGGTATGGAAGCATTACAGGCAAGCGGTGTAGCTTACACAGTAGTTGGTACTGTATTAGAAGAAAATGCAGGATTTGTATATAAAGATGTAAACGTAACAATGGATGAGGCATTAAAGGCATGGACAAGCAAGCTGGAGAAGGTATTCCCTACAAAGGCAGTTAAGGCTACTGATCCAATCGAAACAAAGCTTTATAAGGCTTCTGACATTTATGTATGTAAGAATAAGATTGCAAAGCCTACAGTATTTATTCCTGTATTCCCAGGTACAAACTGTGAATATGATAGTGCAAAGGCATTCGAGCGTGCAGGCGCTAACGTTATAACAAAGGTATTCCGTAACATGACAGCTTCTGATATCAGAGAGTCTGTTGATGAGTTTGAGAAGGCAATCAACCAGGCACAGATTATTATGTTCCCGGGTGGATTCTCAGCTGGTGATGAGCCGGACGGAAGTGCTAAGTTCTTCGCTACTGCATTCCAGAATGCTAAGATGAAGGAAGCGGTTATGAAGCTCTTAAATGAAAGAGATGGTCTTGCATTAGGTATCTGTAACGGATTCCAGGCTATCATCAAGCTTGGTCTTGTACCTTACGGCGAAATCGTTGGACAGAAGGAAGATTCTCCAACACTTACCTTCAACACCATTAACCGTCACATCTCTAAGATGGTATATACTAAGGTTGTTTCTAACAAATCTCCTTGGTTACAGAAGGCAGAGCTTGGTAAGACTTATGTAACACCTGCATCTCACGGTGAAGGTCGTTTCGTAGCTCCTAAGGAGTGGATTGATAAGCTTATTGCAAACGGTCAGGTAGCTACTCAGTATGCTGACTTTGACGGTAACCTTTCTATGGACGAAGAGTGGAACGTAAACGGTTCTTACGCTGCAATCGAAGGTATCACCTCTCCTGATGGAAGATGCTTTGGTAAGATGGCTCACGTTGAACGTCGTGGTGATGCAGTTGCCATGAATATCTATGGCGAGCAGGATATGAAGATCTTCGAGTCAGGTGTTGAGTACTTTAAATAAATAGTATGAAAAATCCATAAACGGAAGATTTTTCATACGGCAAATTTATGAGGACATAAATTTGCGGACTTGAATAAAATGTATAACGACCTTGAAATGAGAGTGAAATCTTGTTTTAAGGTCGTTTTTTGTATATGATAGAAAAATAGGTTGAATTTTGAGCATTGTGAAATGAAAGGGCAATATGATAAAAAACGAAGTAATCAACGAAGCGATAAGTTACATCATGGAGCATATTACTGACGAAATAACGGTAGAGGATGTGGCAGAGCATTGTCATTTTTCCAAGTTCCATTTTAGTAGAGTGTTTAAAGAAGAGACAGGTGAGAGTGTGTATGCCTTTATCAAACGAATAAAAATGGAGCAGAGTGCATTTCGACTGAAAGTAGAGCGGCAAAAAAGCGTAACAGATATTTGTAATGATTATGGATATACTTCGTCCAATTACAGCTCTGCTTTCAGACAACATCACAGCATGTCCCCTGCAGATTTTCGGAAAAGCATTGCAGAAAAATCGATGGCTACAAATCCCAATTGGGAGATTTACAGTGATATGGTAGCTGACCGGGTGATGTCCTTTGAAGAATGTAATAAAAATATATCCATTGAGACATTAGAAGATTTCTATGTCATTTATGAAAGACATAAGGGAAATTATCATGACTTGAAGGCAGATTGGTGTGCTTTTACGGAAAAATATAAAGAGTATATGACAGAGGATACCATTTTGTTAGAAAGTACTTATGATGATCCGACAATTACGGATGTAGATGGTTGTTTGTATGACATCTGTATGACGGTGGATAGAAGCTGTAAACTGGAAAACACTCGTATTATGGAGGGTGGAAGATATGTAGTTTATCATTTTGATGGCTATTTGTGGGATATTTTCCCAGTTCATCAGACGCTATTAAATGTATGGTTTCCAAAAAGTGGTTATGCATTAGATAAGCGATATGGATTTGACATCTATCATTCAGTGGATAGCGAAGATATGCATATGGTAATGGACATCTGTATTCCTATTATGCACTAGAAAAAATATAATGATTCAGTATCTTTAGGATTTGAGATAGCACAAATTCAGAAGTTATTATTTTTTATCCTCCTTATAATACAGGATATCACATTCAAGGATTGCGGGAGTTCGTAAACACAAGTAATCTGTAGATATTTCAGTATGTTATTTAGGAGGAGTTTTTTATGGATTTAAAAAACATAAGAGAGAACAAAGGAAAGATGATTTTACAGTTTTCAATACCATCTATCATTGCGATGCTGTTAACTTCATTGATTACGGTAGCAGATGGGTACTTTATGGGGAATTATGTAGGTGAGGAAGGACTGGCTACAGTAAATCTGGGGTTACCAATTGTTTATCTGTATCTTGCCGTAGGGTTAATGTTTTCGGTAGGCGGTATGGCTATTTCGGGAATGCAGATGGGAGCGGGAGAACTTAAAAAGTGTAATCAGGTATTTATGCAGGTCATGGTAACTACCGTGACAGTGTTGGTAATACTTAGCTGTGTCGTGGGATTAGGATTTCAACTGATTTTATGGATTTTGCATGCTGAAGGTGTAGTTGCAGAGTATTTTACAGAGTATTATCGGGTTATGTTGCTAGTGCTTCCGGTCATGATAACGAATTCGGCATTGGGAGTGTTTATACGAGGAGAGGGAAGTCCTCAGTATTTTATGCTTACGAATTTGCTAAATGTAATTTTGAATATTGTATTTGACTATGTATTTTGTAAGTTTGGTTTTGGTGCAGCAGCGATTGCGTTTGCTTCGCTTGTGGCAGCAGTGATAGCTTTGCTTTGTGATGTATTCTACTTTTTCAAATTGTCTAAGGTATATCGTTTTGGTAGGTTTTCTTTTGATAAGAAAGTGTTTATAGACACCGTATTGAATGGAAGTTCTGAGTTTATTGGAGAAATGGCATCTTGCATTTCCATGTTTGCTTATAATTATGTTATTATGAGGAGATTTGGCGTGGATGGAGTGACATCTTTTACGATAGTTGGATATCTATGCTATACCTTTGAGATGATAGTGACAGGATTTGGAACAGGAATCTTTCCGCTCATCAGCTTTGTTTATGGAGCAGGTGATACTGCATTGGCAAGAGATATTCGTAAAAAGACGAATCAGCTTGTATTTGGTGCAGGTGTTGCCATGGTTCTTTTACTACTATTTGCCGGTGAAAGTTACAGTGCAATGTTTGTAAAAAGTGAAACGGTGAGGAATATGGTACAGTTAGGAACAAAGATATTCATGATTTCATTTCTGTTTTGTGGAATCAATCAGATATGCTCCTTTTACTTTACTTCGATTGGAAAGGCTAAGGAATCTGCGGTTATTTCTTCGGCAAGAGGACTAGTACTTTTGTTAATATGTATTTTTACGCTTCCTGTGTGGTTTGGGATGACAGGAGTATGGCTTGTTGCTCCAGTAACAGAGATGGTAACCTTGTTTATTTGTGCTGTTTATGTATATAGAGACAGCAGAAGTGTGCAGGAGCGGGTTGACTATGCAACGGTTGAAATAGCAGAGTGATAGGAGGATATAGTTATGAAACAACAGGATAAGATTATCATTCGCGGGTTAACACAGAACAATTTGAAAAATGTATCGTTGGATATTCCAAAGGGGAAACTAGTTGTATTTACCGGAGTGTCGGGATCTGGTAAGTCAAGTATTGTATTTGACACGATTGCGGCGGAGAGTCAGAGGCAGATGAAGGAGACTTATCCGGCTTTTGTACGTGGGAAATTACCGAAATATGAAAAGCCAAGAGTGGATAAAATAGAGAACCTATCGGCATCGGTAATTGTAGACCAAAGCAGGCTAGGAGGAAATGCCCGTTCTACGGTTGGAACAATTACGGATTTGTATGCACAAATGCGTTTGCTTTTTTCTAGAATAGGAACACCTTATGTGGGAACCTCGTCGTATTTTTCTTTCAACAATCCGAATGGAATGTGCTTGGAGTGTAGTGGATTGGGAAAGATAACACAGATTGATGTGGAGTCTTTTATTGAACCAGAGAAATCATGGAATGAGGGTTTGATGGATATTACCATGTTTCGTCCGGGAAGTTGGTACTGGAAACAATATGCGCAGTCAGGGCTCTTTGATTTGGATAAGGCATGGAGTGATTATAGTGTACAGGAAAAGAATCTGCTTCTTTATGGAGTATATGAAAAGGGCGGAGAGCAGGTTCATCCTAAGGTAGAGGGAATCTATCACTATCTGACAAGAACATTACTGAATAAAGATCGGTCAGATTCATCAGAAACAATTCAAAAACGACTGGAAAAATTGTTGAAACAGGAGGAATGTCCTTGCTGTCATGGAAAAAGGTTGAATCAGGCAGCATTAGCATGTAAGGTACATGGATATTCCATAGCAGAGCTGTGTGATATGGAATTTTCTGAGCTGTATATGGTTATGAAAGAAATAGAAGCTCCTGCTGTCAGTACCATTGTGGAATCTATGACAGCGACCTTGGAACGAATGATAGATATAGGACTGCCTTATCTGAATCTGAATCGGGAAACGACATCTCTGTCAGGAGGAGAGGCGCAGCGTTTAAAGCTTGTGCGGTATATGGGAAGCTCGTTAACTGGAATGACCTATATTTTTGACGAACCAAGTACTGGAATGCATCCAAGAGATGTTCACAGAATGAGCAGACTATTGACCAGTCTTCGGGACAAAGGAAATACTGTGTTGGTGGTTGAGCACGATAAGGATATCATTAGTATTGCGGATGAGGTCATTGATGTAGGGCCACTGGCTGGAAAAAATGGTGGTCAGATTCTGTTTCAGGGAAGCTATGAGCAATTGTTGGTATCAGGTACGTTAACCGGAAAGGCAATGCGAGAGAAGATAACGGTTAAGGAAGCACCAAGAAAGCCGGTTAAGTTTCTTCCAGTCAGAGAGGCAAAGTTACACAATCTGAAAAATGTTTCCGTTGATATTCCATTAAATGTACTGACGGTTGTAACAGGAGTGGCTGGTTCGGGAAAGAGTAGTCTGATTCGTGAGGTATTCGCAAAACAATATGAGGATGATGTGGTTTTGGTAGACCAGTCACCGATTTCCGCACGAGAGCGTTCGACACCGGCAACGTTTTTGGGGTTCTTTGACGAAATAAGAAAGCTTATGGCAGCAGAAAACAAGGTAGATGCAGCATTGTTTTCTTTTAATAGCAAGGGCGCATGTCCGATATGTAAGGGAAAAGGTATTATTGTGACGGAGCTTGCCTTTATGGACCCGATTGTGACGGAATGTGAAGCCTGTGAAGGCGTAAGATACAGTAAGGAAGCATTGTCTTATCATTATCAGGGTAAGAATATTGTAGAAATACTTCGTATGTCAGCAGAAGAAGCGTTGGTATTCTTTGAAGAAAATAAGAAAATTAGAAAATATGTGAAGGCTATGATAGAGGTAGGATTGCCGTATCTTTCTTTAGGACAGCCACTTTCTACTCTGTCAGGGGGCGAACGACAGAGAATCAAGCTGGCAAAGCATTTAGATAAAAAAGGAAATATCTATATCCTGGATGAGCCGACTACAGGACTTCATGCCTCTGATATTAAGAAGGTTATGAGTTTGCTGGAGGGGGTGGTTAAGCGAGGAAATACAGTCGTAGTCATAGAGCATAATACCGATGTGATGAAGCTTGCAGATTATTTGATTGATGTGGGACCGGATGGAGGTAATGCAGGCGGTGAAGTGGTATTTACCGGAACGCCGAAAGAGATGATTGAGCAGGAAGAGACAATTACTGCCAAATATTTAAGGAAGTCATTATTATAGTGGTAAAATGGAAGGTATGGCATTTTTGCCACAAAATAAGGTAAGTAACTACACTTTGAGAAGTTTATCAATAAAAAAACAGCTTTTTCCGTAAATTAATTAGTGAATATGTCGACTGTACTTTTTGGCTAATTCAGTCTATACTATTATTAGATTGTTAAGAAGGATGTGACATAGGTGACGGAAAAAAATCATGGACGAGAAATAGCTTTCGTTGAAACATATGATGAAGGAATAAAAGGTACAATAGAGAAAGCATTTCTGAATCACGGGGTATCTTACTTGATAAAAGTGGACAAGGTAAGGGATGTGAAGAAAGGGTTATTTGAGAGTAAAAAGAAGTTTTCTTTTTACATAAACCGTTATCAGCAGGACGAGGCAAGAGCAGCTATGCAAGGAAAATGTATGGATGAAGATAAGATTATGTATCTTATCTAAAAAGGGCGGAAAGGAATGAATGAAATGTTTGATTTTGGTAGTTTAATGAAAATAAAAGGTGCATGGGATACCTTCACTAGAAATCATCCAAAGTTTATGCCTTTTATGCAGGCGGTAGGAAGAGAAGCAATTGGAGATGGAACAATTATAGAAGTCAAGGTAATCAGCCCGGAAGGGAAAGAATTCAATACCAATATGAAGTTAACACAAAGTGATTTGGATTTGTTTGCACAGATAAGAAAGATGCAGTAAGGTATTGGGAGAATCCATATTCGAATTTAAGTAATAAAATAATGAAAGTATGAGCAAGAACTGTCAGTATAAACTGGCAGTTTTCTACTTTAAATAAAGCTCAGGACGAATGTCCTGAGCTTTTCTGCTAACACTTTAAGAATGTTTCTAACTGTTCAATAGCAGACTCTTCATCGCTGCCTTCGGCTCTAATCGCAACATCCATTCCAGCTGTAGGATTAAAAGCAATTATACCCATAATACTCTTTGCATTAATATGATAATTTTCATATTCAAGTGTGATATGCGAATCACACTGACTTGCGATATTAACAATTTCAGCAAGTGGGTGATCATATTTACGATCTAAATCTCCAACAATTACATTTTTTACTAACATGTCTTCCCTCCATGTCCTAAACAACCAAAAACATAATTTATTTTACATGTAAATTGATAATTGTCAATAATACTCGAATTTTTTTTGTTCCGCATAAGTGCTTTTCGTTAATTCGACGAAAATATCGCAAAAAAAGAAGGGAAAATATGTGTACAATGACGATGATAAAGTGGAAAATACTATATGAAAAAATAACTTCTTTTTTCGACAATCTGATATATGGGGGTATAAATAATTAAAATAAACCATTGGTTGAGTGAGGAAAATTACAAAACCAAGGAGAGAATTGTCAGAAAAGAACAAGAAAACAACAAGAAGAGTGTTGACAATTTAAAAAAAAGAACGTAAGATATTATAAAGTGATTATGTAAACGAGGTGTAACGATTCGTTACGCTCTAACGAAGGAATGTACTCTCGGAATCTTTTTACTATATGTCTTTCAGGCTATATTTTTCTTGAACTGCTTCTGATTTCTCGTCGTACACACCGTGTACGCACTGCGAAATCATCATTGTTCAATAAAAATATATCTCTGAAATTCAAATATAAAAGATTCCGAGAGTACATAGGAATGAAAAGGGGAAAAATATGAAAATAGCGGCAAACATGGATGTTAAAAAACAGATTGGTGCAGCTTATGCGCCGGATAATAAAGCGACAATGAAAAGAGAGAAAAATGATATGCATGAGAAGGCAGTGGAGGTTTCTTTCTCGGTAGAGCAGAGCAATCGGGCTGTGTTGTCAGATGATGAATTACAATGTGCGTTAGAAAATTTACTGGTATCACAAAATGATGTATATGATGTGCAACAGGCAGAACAAATGATATCTCGGGTAAATTGCAATATTCTTGCTAATGCAAATGAAGCTGTACTAGCGCAGGCGAATCAGACTCCGGCAATGGTGATGGAACTTACATAATGTAACAGCAGATAACCGCTTAGTTTTTTGACTAGGCGGTTTTTAAGTATTAAGACAATCCTGTGTGTTATTTTTGTCAAGTTCTTGATTTAAAGAAGAAAAAATGATAATTTGAGGATAGCTGTCCGTAACAATGAAGCTACTGAGGAATAGCTACATTTGAGGTACGAAGAAGCTCAAGAAAGCGATTTTATGCTTGTGAATTAAAGTTTGCAGGTACAGGAAAGGCATGAATATTGATATGAGAAATTATCAGAAAGAATTGGATAGGATATTAGACCAATTAATGAAGGATGAGGATAAAAAAGGACAACGCTTGTTGATGCATAGTTGTTGTGCGCCGTGTAGTAGCTATGTGCTGGAATATTTAAGACAATATTTTCATATAACAGTATTTTACTATAATCCCAACATTTCTATGGAATTGGAATATAGAAAACGTGTCGAAGAACAGAAGCGTTTAATTGCGGCTTATAATATGCAATCGGGAAACGGTTATCCAATTGAGATAATGGAAGGTGATTATGAGCCGATGACATTTTATGAGATGGCAAAGGGATTGGAACAGTGCCCGGAGGGGGGAGAACGTTGTTTTGCTTGTTATGAATTGCGTTTGAAAAAGACAGCAATGCTGGCAAGGGAGAAAAAGTTTGATTATTTTTCGACAACACTTACTATTAGCCCTCTGAAAAATGCAGGGAAACTTAATGAGATAGGAGAGCGTCTGGGACAGGAATATAAGATACCGTGGCTGGTATCGGATTTTAAGAAAAAAAATGGATATAAACGCTCTATTGAGTTGTCAGCAGAGTATGAGTTGTATCGTCAGGATTATTGTGGCTGCATCTATTCGAAACAAGAACGGGAACGTATGAAACAGGAAGTTACTGTACAAAGGTAGTATCCTGCGAAGTGTATTCATGCAGATATTGCATGAAAATGTTTAAAATCTATTGCACACAGCGGGAAAAAACATTATGATAGGGAAAGACATTTTTTCTGTATAAAATTGCAGAGTTATATATAGAAAGAGATTAAAAAATGGTTCCTGATAAATTTGTGCAAAGACACAAATTTGTAAACTGGAAAGGTGGTAAATTAAGAAATGAAAAAGATTTTGGAATGCATTTCCGAAGAAATGAAAAGCGCATTTGAGGCGGCAGGTTATGATCGTGAATTAGGTAAGGTTACGATTTCTAATAGACCTGACCTTTGTGAATATCAGTGTAATGGTGCGATGGCTGGTGCAAAGCAATACAAAAAAGCACCAATTATGATTGCAAATGATGTTGCAGCAAAGCTTGAAGGAAGTAAGGTTTTTGCTAAGGTAGAGGCAGTAGCACCTGGATTTTTGAATCTTACTTTGGAAAACGCATTTGTTGGTGAATATATTAAGGAAATGCGAATGGCAGAAAAGTTTGGTGTAGAAGAACCTGAAAAAGTACGTGAAATCGTAATTGATTACGGCGGACCAAATGTTGCAAAGCCTTTACATGTTGGACATCTTCGTTCTGCAGTTATCGGCGAAAGTGTAAAGAGAATTTCCAGATACATGGGACACAATGTAACAGGAGATATTCATCTTGGTGACTGGGGACAGCCAATGGGACTTATTATGAATGAGTTAAAAATCAGAAATCCTGAACTTGTATATTTTGATGAAAACTATACAGGAGAATACCCGGAAGAACCTCCATTTACGATTTCTGAGTTAGAGGAAATTTATCCTTTTGCAAGTAAGCGTTCTAAAGAGGATAGTGAATATAAGGAAAATGCAATGGCATGTACATTCAAGCTTCAGAGTGGTGTAAGAGGGTATCGTGCGTTATGGAATCACATTATTACCGCTTCGGTAACGGACTTGAAGAAGAATTATGAGAATTTAAATGTAGAATTTGACCTTTGGAATGGTGAATCAGCAGTTCATGACTTGATTCCGGGTATGGTTGATTATATGAAGAAAGAGGGACATGCTTATCTTAGTGATGGGGCGTTGGTTGTTGATGTTAAGGAAGAAACAGATACCAAGGAAGTACCACCATGTATGATTTTGAAGTCAGACGGAGCTGCTCTTTATAATACAACAGACCTTGCTACCATTATGATGCGTATGGAGCAGAATAAGCCGGATGAATTAATCTATGTTGTAGATAAGCGTCAGGAGCTTTATTTTGACCAGGTATTCCGTTGTGCAAGAAAGACAAAGCTTGTAAACGAAGATACGAAAATGAAGTTCTTAGGTTTTGGTACCATGAATGGAAAAGATGGTAAACCATTTAAAACTCGTGAGGGTGGCGTTATGCGTCTTGAGAATCTCATTAAGGAAATTAACGAAGAGATGTTCAAGAAGATTATCGAGAACCGTGACGTAGAAGAAGCAGAAGCTAGAGAGACAGCTAAGATTGTTGGTTTATCAGCATTGAAGTATGGTGATTTATCAAATCAGGCAAGCAAAGATTATATCTTTGACATTGATAGATTTACTTCTTTTGAAGGAGATACAGGTCCATATATTCTTTATACAACAGTTCGTATTAAGTCTATTTTGAACAAGTATATGGAAAATGGCGGAAAAGTTGAATCAGCAATGATTCAGACTCCTGTAAACCAGAGTGAGAAACAGCTTATGATGGAGCTTGCAAAGTTCAATACAAGCATAGAAGCAGCTTATGAAGAAACAGCACCACACAAGGTATGTTCTTATATTTATGACCTTGCTAATGCATTCAATCACTTCTATCATGAGACAAAGATTCTCACAGAAGAGGATGAGGCTAAGAAGGCTGGCTGGATTGCACTTCTTGCATTAACAAGAGATGTATTAGAAACATGTGCAGATTTACTTGGTTTCAAGGTTCCAGAGAGAATGTAAGGAAATATTGAAATCATGATTAAGACTATAATATATGATAAATTTCAATGTATAGCAGATAAATGTCCGATGACCTGTTGCAAGGGTTGGGCAATTCGTGCAGATGGCGGTATTTATGACAAATGGAAGTCTCGGGAAGAGACTTCTTATTTGTGTGAAAAGGTAACCAATAAAAAAGAAGATGGCGAAAACATTTATCACATGAAGGCAGATTCCTGCAAGGCATGTGTTATGCTGGATGAAAAGGGATTGTGTGAAATTGTAAAGAGACATGGGGATGAATATTTGTCAGATACCTGTGCCAGCTTTCCGAGAAAACACAATCAGATTACGATATTGGCTGAGGATGAGATGGAATCTGTTGTTATGGATGAGTATTCCATGTCTGGAGCGTGCCCTGCTGTATTGGAGCTGATTCAAAGCTTGGAATCGGCACCAATTCTTTCGATTCCTAAAAAATGCAGAGATAATCATGACTTTCCAATGGAGTATCAGGTTCGGAATGTTGTGATTGAGTTAATGCAAAAGCGGGAATATGGTTTGGAAGAACGATTGATTCTTGCATTTTCTTTACTACAGGAATGTTTGGCCTGTGAGTGGGAAGAGGATGTCTATGATTGTATCGCAGTATATCAGGAAGATGAAAATCTATTAGATACGATTGCGCTATGGAAGAATATGATCTTTGATGAAGAGGAAGCTTTCGTAGAAGTGTGTGAGACATGGCTTGATGTGACTGTTTATTACAAGGAAGAGGAAATGTATCGTCCTTATCTTAAGGAATTGGCAGATTTTGTGGAGCAGACAGATTCGGATAGAAAAGGATTTGAGAGATTGCTTTCAAATTGGAAGTGTTTTAAAGAGAATTGGAAGAAGTATGATGCTTATTGGGAAAATGTATTGGTATCAGAAATTTTTGCGGATTGTATCAGTGAGGATCTAGTGTATTTAACAGAAGCTTTTCAGAGTATTGTGATGGGATATGTGATGACGAGAATAACCGTATTTATGCAACGGGAAATGTCGGGAGAAAGTATTACCTATGAGAAGCTTTATAAGTATGCGTCATTGTTTATTCGCATGATAGGTCATAATACAGAAGGAATGGCGGAGTACTGGGAAGAGAATTTTGAAGATTCGATTTTAGAAAAAGAATATTTCTATTTGTTATTACAATAGATTAGTAAAAGGCGTATGAGAAGTTTCTTGCACGTCTTTTTTATTCAAAAGGAAAGAATTTGTTGCATTAAAGTGGAAAAGTGATAATTATGCTATCTTTTAACGAAGAAAAAAGCAGAAATCTTATAAACAAGACTTCTGCAAAAAAAGAAAAATAGCGAGAGAGGGATTCGAACCCCCGACACCATGGGTATGAACCATGTGCTCTAGCCAACTGAGCTATCTCGCCATAATCAATAAATATGAAGTTGAATGGGGCCTACAGGGCTCGAACCTGTGACCCTCTGCTTGTAAGGCAGATGCTCTCCCAGCTGAGCTAAGACCCCACATTCAGTAGTCAAAGTTACTAACGCAACCGACTTGTTTAATATACATGTTATTACAGAAAATGTCAACCTTTTTTTGTAAAAAAAAATAAAAAAATTCTAAATGTAGTTTTGAATAGTGGAGAATGCTTTTTTCAAGCTTCTTTTAGAGGGGATTTGACTTTATTTTACAGCATGAGATATTACGAATGTTTGTATTTTGACCCAAAAAGGCAGAAAGTGCGAAAAATGTAAGAATACTGCGAAAAGTAACAGTTGCAGGATAATTTGACATTCTTATATAATGGGCATTGCAAAATCTTAGCGGATTTGAATGGATTAGTGAGAATGGAGGCAGAAGAATGGAACAGATAAAGTTAATGACAACACAGGATAATGAGAGAATGTTTCGGATTCTGAGCGAGTTAATCACAAAGGATAAAGAATTCCAAATTATGATAACCGTACCTTCAGGGAAGCAGAGTAAAATGGAAAGTACGCAGGAAACAAATATAGCGAAGGGGCATGATTTGGAAAAGGATGTCACTGATATGATACATGAAATAGGAGTACCGGCTCATATCAAGGGATATCAGTACTTGCGTGAAGCAATTATGATGTCGGTAAGGGATGGAGAGATGCTGAATTCTATTACGAAGGTTTTATATCCGACTATTGCGAAAAAATATCAGACAACATCAAGCCGCGTGGAGCGTGCCATACGTCATGCGATAGAAGTAGCATGGAGCAGGGGAAATATGGAAACCTTGGATGCGTTGTTCGGGTATACAATTAGTATTGGAAAAGGAAAACCTACAAATTCAGAATTCATTGCGCTCATTACTGATAAAATCAGACTGCATTATAGGGAATAGAAAACGGATTTTACAATTTATACAAGCGTCTCTTCTTTACATAATAACCTTATGTGTTGTATAATGAAGTGTCAAATATTTAAATAAGGGTTTCCGAAAGGGGATATCCAAAAGAAGGGATTCGATGGAATATTATGAAAAAAATTTTGTTTGTGGCATCAGAAGGAGTACCATTTATTAAGACAGGAGGTCTTGCTGATGTGGTTGGTTCGCTTCCGAAGTATTATGATAAAAGATACTTTGATGCAAGGGTAATTCTACCAAAGTATATGTGTATAAAGGATGAGATGAAGTCCATGATGCAGTATAAGACGCATTTTTATATGGATTTCCTGGGACAGGATGAATATGTAGGTGTTCTGGAAGCACAGTATGATGGGATTACATATTATTTTATTGATAATGAAAAGTATTTTAATGGATTCAAGCCATATAGTGACAATGTGGTAGAGGAATTGTCTAAGTTTGTGTTTTTCTCTAAGGCAGCGTTATCTATTTTACCGGTAGTTGATTTTAGACCCGATGTAGTTCATTGTCATGATTGGCAGACGGCAATCATTCCGGTATATTTGAAAGAACGTTTTGCTGCTGGAGAATTCTACCAAGGCATGAAAACTGTTATGACGATTCACAATTTGAAGTTTCAGGGTATATATGACATTAAGACCGTTCGCCGTATTACTGGATTGGATCATTCATATTTTACACCGGATAAGTTGGCATATTTTAAGGATGGAAACCTGTTAAAGGGTGGTCTTACGTATGCAGATGCCATTACAACAGTAAGCCAGACTTATGCAGAAGAGATTAAAACAGCATTTTATGGTGAGAAACTTGAAGGGTTGTTGACTGCTAGAAGTAATGACTTAAGAGGTATTGTGAACGGCATTGATTATGATGAATATAATCCGGAAACTGACCCATATATTGTACGTAAATATAATGCAAGTAATTTTAGAAAAGAAAAGATTAAGAATAAGAGAGAATTACAGAAACAGTTGGGGCTTGTAGAAAATGATAAAAAGATGATGATTGGTATTGTATCAAGACTTACAGACCAAAAAGGTATGGATTTGGTATCTTATATTATGGATGAGATGCTTAGTCAGGATGATATCCAGCTCGTGGTTCTTGGAACAGGTGAGGAGCAGTATGAGAATATGTTCCGTCATTTTGATTGGAAATATCATGGAAAGGTTTCTGCAAATATATATTATTCAGAAGAACTGTCACATAAGGTATACGCGGCTTGTGATGCATTTTTGATGCCATCCTTGTTTGAGCCTTGTGGATTAAGCCAGTTGATGTCTTTACGTTATGGAACGATTCCGATTGTGCGTGAGACAGGAGGACTTAAAGATACAGTAGAACCATATAATGAGTATGAAAGTAAGGGAACGGGCTTTAGTTTTACAAATTATAATGCTCATGAAATGCTTGCAACGATTCGTTATGCAGAAAAGATTTATTATGATAAGAAGCGTGATTGGAACAAAATTGTTGACAGAGCGATGGCAACAGATTATTCTTGGAGAGTATCAGCTTCGAAGTATCAGGAAATGTACGATTGGTTAATCGGATAAGAGGAAATAAACGAGCCACTTCTTAGCGAAGTGGCTCAATGTTTGTTTTATGTTAGGAAAGTGTTGTGACGTGGTAAGGATTGGATAGGATTTTTGTGTTAATGCAATCTACGGAGCTGGCATTTTTAATGAAAGGTAAGGATAGGCAATGGCATTTGATGGAATAACGATTGCGGGAATCGTAAAAGAAATGGATGAAAAGATAACAGGTGGAAGAATCTATAAGATTGCACAGCCGGAAAAGGATGAGTTGCTTTTGACAATTAAGAATAATGGTGGGCAGGTCAGGGTTTTGATGTCGGCGGATGCATCTCTTCCATTAATCTATATGACAGATGCAAATAAGCCGAGTCCTATGACTGCTCCAAATTTCTGCATGTTGTTAAGAAAACACTTGCAGAATGGAAGGATTATTTCGGTCACACAGCCTGGACTTGAGAGAATCGTAAAACTGGAGCTTGAGCACTTGAATGAAATGGGAGATATTTGTCGAAAATATTTAGTTATTGAGCTCATGGGCAAGCATAGCAACATTATTTTTTATGATGATAAGAATATGATTGTTGATAGTATTAAACATATCTCAGGAATGGTGAGTTCTGTACGTGAGGTGCTTCCGGGAAGAGAATATTTTATACCGCAGACACAGGATAAATTAGATCCCATGCGGGCAAATCGGGAAGAGATAAGAGAAAATTTTGAAAAAAACAGCAGACCTGCATTTAAGGCGGTATATCTTGGGTTTACAGGAATTTCTCCTTGCATTGCACATGAAATATGTTATCGAGCGAATGTGGATTCGGATAAACCAACTGGAGATATGGCATTGGAAGAAATGAATGCTTTAGTGGATGCTTTTTGGAATGTTTTTCAGGATATTAAGGAAGGAGATTTTAGACCTAATGTAGTCTATGAAAATAAGCAGCCAAAGGAATATGCAGCAATTAGCTTAACTTCTTATGAGGAGGAACAGACTATATACTATGACAGTATGTCAGAGCTTCTAGAACATTATTACTCAGAGAAAAATTTGGTAACAAGAATCAGGCAGCGTTCTGTTGATTTACGAAGAATTGTGCAGACGGCATTGGAACGAAATATAAAGAAATATGATTTACAGGTAAAACAACTTCAGGATACGGAGAAAAGGGAAAAGTACCGTGTTTGTGGAGAACTGTTAAATGCTTATGGTTATGGGCTCGAATCGGGAGCGAAGTCTATGGAGGCTTTGAATTATTATACAAATGAGATGATAACCATTCCGCTAGACGAGACTCTTTCGGCAGGAGAAAATGCCAAAAAATATTTTGATAAATATCAGAAGTTGAAGCGAACCAATGAAGCATTGACGACTCTTACGCAAGAAACTAAGGCAGAAATTGAGCATTTACAGTCGGTAAATACTTCTCTTGACATTGCATTAAAAGAAGAAGATTTGGTGCAGATTAAGGAAGAACTGATAGTAAGTGGATATATTCGTAGAAAGGGTGGAAACAAAAAGGAAAAGATTACCAGTAAGCCATTTCATTATATTAGTAGTGATGGTTTTGATATTTATGTAGGAAAAAACAATTTGCAAAATGAAGAACTTACCTTCAAGTTTGCGACAGGGAATGATTGGTGGTTTCATGCCAAAGGAATACCAGGTTCGCATGTTATTGTCAAAACCAATGGTGCAGAAATGACTGATCGGGCTTATGAAGAGGCTGGCAGACTTGCAGCATATTATTCTCAAGCAAGAGGCCAGGAAAAGGTTGAAATAGATTATATGCAAAAGAAAAATGTAAAGAAACCGAATGGTTCGAAGCCAGGGTTTGTTGTTTATTATACAAATTATTCTTTGGTAATTGATTCGGAAATTAGTATGTTAAAACTTGTTGAATAAGTAAGAGAAAACAGAAATGGATAAATAAAATGGAGGTTGTTTTATTAAAAGGAACAACCTCCATTTTTATTACTTTGTATTCATTGATGAATGTTTTATATAGAGTTCAAGTGCGATATAGGCAGCCAGACAGATTAGCGTAATAACAACTCCTGGTACAAATCCTTTCGGGAAGAAGGAAAGGGTTATTGTATGTTCGCCTTCTGGAAGATATACACTGATAAAGGTATCTTCGAATAAGTCTATAGAGGCTTCTTTTCCGTCAACAAGAAGAGTCCAGCCTGGTTCATAAGGAACAGATAATACCAGTTGTCCAGGATTAGTAACGGCAATATGTCCATTGATATGTGTTTCGTCATAAGAATTAACCGTCATAGTCTGTGCGCTCAAAATATCAATAAATTCAACAAGCGCTGGTTCGTTTACTATATAGGCAGAGAGGTTCAGGGCTTCTTTGTTCTTGGAAGAAAGAGTAATGGTTGAACCAGCTTCATGGTATCCTAAATCAAGAATATATTTTTTCTTGATGTCTTTGTAATCTTTCGAGCTTTCTTCAGCAGTCATCGTGATGATATCGATTTTACTATTACGCGTATGTGCGTAATAATGTCCCGAAGTATGAACGGTAATAGATGCTTGGTCTCCAGATTGCTCTATGGTAACAGGGATAAAAACAGTGGAGTCTACACCGAGTTGATTGACTAATTCATTTTGACGTTCTAAAGGATTCAAAGATTTATCATAAGTATCTCCTTCGTGAAGACTTTCTTCAATATTTTCAGCATTGGTAAATAGTTCTTCAAAAGCATCTTCCTCCATGGAGTTATTACTATCTATGGAAGATATAGGGGATTGTGTCAAAGCATTATGATGTGCAGTGATACTTTCCATGTCTGTAGAGGACACCTGAGCCTCTGAAATCATATAACCAAGTGGAAGAGTGTAATTGTTGCGGTACTTGTATAGCTTACCCTCGGTTTGTACTAATTCAAATAGGTTATCGTAACCGCGGTCAAGGGTATAGAGCATATAGCGATTTGCTAAAAGTGCCGCTGTGACAGGAGTAGCGCCATCATAACAGTAGTACACTTTACTACTCTTCATTCCGTATTTTTCGTAGAAATCTTTTACGAGAGCATTGGAAACAGAAGAGAAGTAGGAACCGGCAGGAAAACCGATTAACATAGCATCATTCTGTGTTCTGCGTGCAAATTTCTCAAAGCGGAAAAAGTCTTTTTCTTCCCTTATAGTTCTTGAAGTTAATTCCTGATAGGAATCATAATTGGATAAATATGTTGTTCTGGAAACAGTGGAGCAACTAGTCAGATAGGTGTTAAAACCAGTTTCTACAACAACTAAAATAATGGCAATGATAGCAAGCTGTTTTGTCATTTTTTCCTGATTGCGATAGATATGAATCAAAATACCATAGCAAATCAAGAAGATTCCGGTAACAAGAAAGCTTACACCAGTAAATGCATCATCTGTGATGATCTTTTCTAATAATAATATAAAAAACAGAATGCTTAAAAATACATTCATGATTTCGGTGCGCGACTGTTCTTTTATATAGAGTGATGCCTCAAAACACATAGTTAAGACAAGGAAAATATATAAAAAGGACTGTCTTGCTGGTAGGGAATCAGGATAATTGAGACCATGCCAGATAAAGTTCAATGTATTTGTAGAAAAACTGATTAAGATAAAAGCGAGTAATATTAACTTTGCGGCTTTTTGGCGTATAGGGATTTTCTTCTGCATAATATAAAGTGGTAGAAGAGGAAAGACAAGAACACCGCAGTATATATTTGGCCAGTGGTCTAATCCAGTTTCGATTTCTACATTAAAGCAGTGTCTTGCAAGCATATCAATAACGGAAAAGTATGTTTTTACTTCTTTTGGGAAACTAAAAGCTGTGAACTCTGTGAAGCGAAGTGCAGCAATTTCCGGGAGAAGTAAAATAGCAGACATACCACCTGCAAGGAGTGAATAGACACCAAAACGTAAAAGGGCTTTTCCGTAAAAAGAGCGAATTTTGCAAAGAAACGGAAAAACAATTGGTTTTGAAGTATCTTCAGCAGCAGGGTCTCTTCCGATTAACAAGATAAAGAAATAAAATACCAAAAAGATACAAATCATAATACAAATATAGTAGTTTGATAATATAGCAAGTGCTAAGGTAAGGCAGTATAAACGAGAGAGTCCCTCATTTACAAGCTTTTCAAGCCCCCAAATAATTACAGGTGCAAGAACGATGCAGTCAAGCCACATAACATTCCAATTATAGGCTGCCATATAGCCAGATAAGGCATACATGGTAGCAAAGCAAAGAATGAGAGGATTGCTATTTTTAAAATGATTTCGAATGTAATAAGAAAAAGATACTCCGCATAGTCCGATTTTGATAACTACCATATAAGTGATAAATTCCATCAAGTATTGTTCGGGACAAAGAAGTGCCAGCCAATTTGTCGGAGTAGCCAAATAATATACATAAAGAGCCAAAAAATTGGAACCAATTCCGGCATTCCATGAGTAAAAAAGACTTTCGCCATTTTTGAGCTTATGGTAAAACTCTGTCAAAAAAGGAAAATATTGATGATACATATCAATGTTCAGGAAAGAACGGTCTCCAAAAGGGAAAATTTCCTGAATAATAAAGATAATCAGCATAGCCAGTACAGGCAACAGAAATGCCGCCAAATACAGAATATCAAAAGATTTTTTGCTTGGTTTAGTTTTTGTCATAATAATTTACAAACCTCCATAGTATGGTGTGTTTATTTGCTGTCTAACAAATAGTGGTATTGAAGAATGGCATATTCGTTTAATGCATCTGCTACATCCTTCGTTTCATAGCTATTTCCAAAAGCATCCTCGACACGAATAGAAGATATAACAGGATAGTTTTCTTCTAGTTCAGCAAGGAAGTTGCGGAAGTCGGATAGAGGAATGCCGGCAGCTTCTAATACTTTGTTTCCAAGGAAGTTAGGACTGGTCTCAACATTGGATTCTTCAATAATATCGTAATTTGCCCAAATGAAAAAAGGAACTTTATAGCGTAGTGTTTCATCTTCTAAACTTAGAGTACCGGATGATTTACCATTTAACTTCCATATAGGTGATATAACAGAGTTTGTAGGTTGGTGATCACCAAAGAATACTATAATGGTGTCTTCATCTTGCTCTGAGAAATAGCATATAAGCTTCTTTATTGCTTCGTCTGATATTTTCATCAGTGAAAGGTAATTGTTTAATGCTTTAGAGTTTGTGTTGTTAACTGTGATGTCTGGTGTAAAGTTATCAAAATCTTCTGTATAAGAAGAATGGTTCTGCATTGTTACATTAAAGACAAAGAGAGGTGTGTTTTCCGGTTTGTTGTGAAATTCTTCAATTATCTTTTCGTAACAAGCAAGGTCGCTTACGTATTTGCGAATTTTTTCTGGGTTATTAAAATCACGGATGAAAAAGGATTCTTCAAATCCAAAGTCTGGATAAACTGTATTTCGCTCCCAGCCAGTACTGTTATAAGGGTGCATGGCAATTGTTTTATACCCATAATCACGAAGATGAGATACAATTGTTGGTAGTTCTCCGTGAACATATTGTTGGTAAGCAACACTTCCTTGCGGAAGGAAAGCCATTGTATTACCAGTTAAAAATTCAAATTCAGTGTTTGCAGTGTTACCTCCTAGAACAGATACATTCAGGTTGCCCGATATCGTCTCGGCAGTTTCGGATTCCATAAGGGAATGAACAAAAGGCATATAATCTTCATTTGTTTCAAAGTCACCTAGTATAGCAGGATCAGAAAATGCCTCATTCATAATAACGATAATATTAGGCATATTGTCAGGTTCTTTTGTAGGTTTAGAAGAATAGGATGCAAGCATTTCTTCCGCTTTTTTTGTACTGTAATGTGCAGGCTTATCAATCGTCAGGTATTCCAGTTCCATAAGAAAGGCAATAGCGGTGCCATCACGTTTACTCATGACAGAAGGAGTAAAGAGTTTATCGTACAGTTTAAAACGAGTAACCGTAGAGTCCATATGAAGCATGTTAACAAAACCAAGGAAAATACAAACGGAGATTAAGAAACCACCTATTCTTATTTTGAAATGTTTGCTTATTTTCCAGGTAGTAATACATTCTAGTACAATTAGTAAAACAAAAGCTAATAAAACATAAACTGTTTCTTTCTCTAGAGCATAACTGAAATCCCCGGAAACACTTGCGGCCGTTTTAATCGAATAAATGTCCCATGGCATAATTGGGGCTGAGCGGAAGGAAAGAACATAAAAATTTGCCAGACCATATATCATAAAAAATGTGGTTTCTGCAATAAGAGCTACTTTAAGTCTTCCAAATAGCATAAATAGAAGCACTAAAAGTAATTCAAAGAAAAAGATATTTAGAAATTGAATGCGCACTTTCATAGTTTCGAAGGGGTTGTGCGTATACCATTCGAAAAGATAGAAGGTTATTACAGGAAAAAGTATCATAGGGATGATGTTTCGAATAAACCAAATAGATTTTTTAAAAAAAACCTTCCAGTTTAGAACTTTTTTTGCACTGGTATTTATAGAATACCGATGTGTATTTTTTTGTGTATGTTGTTGTGAAATTTTTTTAGACATAATTATCAATACTCCTTTATGATCGGGACAAATATAATAATAAGGTAAATTGTTATTGTCCACAGCTAAATAACAATAGCATTTTTAGTGTATTCTTTCAAGTCATTGTAAGGAATTTGTTGACTAAGAGGCCGGAGTATTCTATAATGTTTTAGAATATGCGAACATGTATGATATACTGGTTAAAACATGTTTAGAAATAATAGAGCAATTACTTTTTTTGTTCGTTAGGAAATTGCTGTTACGTAGTGGCAGTAAACAAGAATTTCGATAGAAATTCTTGGCAAAGTGTGCGCGCAGGCACACACTATTTTTACCGAAGTCAGGGGGATTGACATGATAAAAAGTATGACGGGATTCGGAAGATGCGAGGTTGAAGAGAGTAATCGTAAGGTTACTGTTGAGATGAAGTCAGTAAATCACAGATATCTTGATGTGAATATTAAGATGCCTAAGAAACTGAGCTTTTTTGAAAGCTCCATTCGTAACGAATTGAAGAATTATGTACAGAGAGGAAAAATCGATATATTTATCTCTTATGAAGATTTTTCTGAGAATAATGTGTGTATTAAGTACAATAAGGAGCTGGCTGCGGAATATCTGAAGTATTTAAGAGATATGTCAGAGGAATTTGGTTTAGATGATGATATCAGAGTATCTACTTTATCAAGATATCCAGAGGTATTCTCGATGGAAGAACAGATGGTAGATGAGGAAGAAATCTGGAAAGTGTTGTCTAAGGCGATTGCTGGTGCTGCTGAGAACTTTGTTGAAACCAGAATCAAGGAAGGCAAGAATCTTGCTGATGATTTGATTGCAAAGCTTGACAAGATGTTGGAACATGTGGCATTTATAGAAGAGCGTTCACCACAGATTATTGATGAGTATCGCAGAAAATTGGAAGATAGAGTTAAGGAATTACTTGGAGATGCCAATGTGGACGAAAACAGACTTCTTACAGAAGTTACCATTTTTGCGGATAAAGTATGTGTAGATGAAGAAATCGTTCGTTTAAGGAGTCATATTGAAACAACCAAACATACATTGATAGATGGCGGAAGTATTGGACGTAAACTTGACTTTATTGCGCAGGAGATGAACAGAGAAGCCAATACCATTCTCTCTAAAGCAAATGACCTTACCATTTCTAACAGAGGTATTGAATTGAAAACAGAGATTGAGAAGGTACGTGAGCAAATTCAGAATATTGAATAGAGAAGTGAGGAACAACATTGAATAAGCTGATTCATATTGGTTTTGGGAACATTGTAAATACAGCAAAAATTATAGCAATTGTTGGACCGGATTCTGCTCCGGTAAAACGCCTTGTGCAGAAGGCGAAGGAAGAGGGCAGGGTTATTGATGCGACGCAGGGACGAAAGACCAAGGCGGTTCTTGTTATGGAGAATAGCCAGGTGGTTTTGTCGGCTTTACTCCCAGAGACGATAGCTGGAAGGGCACAGGCTGATTTAGGAGATGCGGCAGATAGACAAGAACAGAATGTTGAAGAATAGAGTATAGAATAGAAAGGAAAGGGATAGATATGTTACATCCATCTTACACAGATTTAATGCAAGTAGTAAATAGTGAGGTTGAACCAGGAGAAGCACCAGTTGTTAATAGTCGTTACTCTATTGTTATGGCTACATCTAAGAGAGCAAGACAGTTAATTGGTGGAGAAGAACCGTTAGTTATTACAAAACAGACAAAGCCACTATCTGTAGCAATTGATGAATTAAACAAGGGACAGATTAAGATTGTACCGGAAGATTAAGGGAGTTTATGAAGATATTATTTGTTTCATTGGGATGCGATAAAAACCTGGTAGATACTGAAATGATGCTGGGGATGTTGACTGATAAAGGTTATTTCATAACGAATGATGAAAATGAGGCTGATGTTGTTGTTATCAACACATGTTGCTTTATTAATGATGCAAAAGAAGAAAGTATTAATACGATTCTAGAGATGGCAGAGTTGAAAAAAAGTGGTAAAATGAAAGCTCTGCTGGTTGCAGGATGTCTGGCACAGCGTTATAAGGAAGAGATTCAGGAAGAAATTCCAGAGGTTGATGCAATTATAGGAACTACTGCGATAGATAGTATTGTAGAAGCGTTGGAAGAAATATTTACAGGGAAGAAACAGAACCATATAGAAGATATTAATCGTAAGCCTGTTTATGATAAAAAAAGAATGGTTACGACAGGTGGACACTTTGCATACCTAAAAATTGCAGAAGGCTGTGATAAACATTGTTCGTACTGTATTATACCTAAGGTACGTGGTAATTACAGAAGTATTCCGATGGAAAGTCTTATAAAAGAGGCAAAGCAACTTGTGGAATTTGGTGCGAAAGAACTGATTTTAGTAGCACAGGAAACAACTCTTTATGGTAAAGATTTATATGGTAAGAAGAGCTTGCCTGAGCTTTTGCATAAGCTTTGTGAGATAGAAGGCTTGTATTGGATAAGGATTCTCTATTGTTATCCGGAAGAGATTACAGATGAATTGATAGAAACGATTCGAACAGAAGAGAAGATTTGTAATTATTTGGATATACCAATTCAACATGCATCAGATCGTATTTTGAAGCGTATGGGGCGCAGAACGAATCAGCAGGAACTACGTGATATGGTAGCCAAGCTTCGTGAAGCAATACCGGATATCTGTCTTAGAACGACGCTGATTACAGGTTTTCCAGGAGAAACACAAGAAGACCATGAAGAACTTCTTGCCTTTGTAGACGAAATGGAATTTGATAGACTGGGCGTCTTTACGTATTCATCGGAAGAGGATACACCGGCAGCTACCTTTTCTGAACAAGTAGAGGATGAGATAAAAACAGACCGTCAGGCTGATATTATGGAGCTACAACAGGAGATAGCGTTTGAAAAGGCAGAAGATATGATAGGAAGAACCGTTCTTGCTATGATTGAGGGAAAAGTGCCGGATGAACATGCTTATGTAGCTCGTACGTATAAGGATGCGCCGAATGTAGATGGATTTGTATTCATTCAGACAAGTGAAGAGCTAATGACAGGGGATTTTGTACGTGTAAAGATTACAGGATCTTTTGAATATGACTTGATAGGAGAGATTGATTATGAATTTACCGAATAAGCTTACTGTTTTCAGAGTGGTATTGATTGTACCGTTTGTATTGCTATTGCTTGGTGGCTATAGGCAGTGGGGATGGCTTTCTGCTATTTTAGGTGAAGCTATCGTATATACGGACTATATAGCACTTGTGATTTTTGTTATTGCAAGTCTTACAGATTTATTAGATGGTAAGATTGCAAGAAAGTACAATCTTGTTACAAATTTTGGTAAATTCATGGATCCTCTTGCGGATAAATTATTAGTATGTGCTGCGTTAATTTGTTTAATAGAAATGGGACGGATTCCTTCTTGGATAGTAATAATTATTATCAGCAGAGAATTCATTATTAGTGGATTTCGTCTTGTGGCATCCGATAATAATGTGGTTATTGCAGCAAGCTACTGGGGAAAATTCAAGACAACTTTCCAGATGGTTATGGTATGTTTGATGTTAGTTAATATTCCTGCATTAGAGCTTGTAACACAGATTATTATGTGGATTGCAACAGCACTGACGTTAATTTCTTTAGTTGATTATGTTGTAAAGAATAAGAATGTTTTATTGAATGGTAAAATGTAAGAGTAATTGTAAGGATTCAGTATAGTATAATTGCAATGAAAAAATCTTGTAGAAATAGGGAGACTTTAAATTCGGATAACGAATTTAAAGTCTCTTTTACAATTATAAAAAGTTTTTAAAATGGGAAGGTTGCCCTTGCTGTGAGGATGAAGTTGTGATATGGTATGACAGTAGGCAAAACAAGTTTACATCATGGCAGTGATGCCAGTCTAAGGGAGCTCTTCCCGAATTTCCCCGTAAATAAGAAACAAGCAAATATTTTTATTGACAAAACCGAACAAATGTTTTAATATCATTATATGATGAACGTTTGTTCTAAAAGGAGAAGGAGACCAAATATGGAAAGAGAAGAAAAATTAAAAGCATTGGATGCTGCCTTAGTGCAGATTGAGAAACAGTATGGTAAGGGTGCTGTTATGAAGTTAGGTGATCCTGCTGCTCAGATGAACGTTGAGACATTTCCAACAGGCTCATTAAGTCTTGATATAGCATTAGGTTTAGGTGGTATTCCGAAAGGAAGAATTATTGAGATATATGGACCGGAATCTTCAGGTAAGACAACGGTTACTTTACATATGATTGCAGAAGTACAGAAAAGAGGTGGTATTGCTGGATTTATTGATGCAGAGCATGCATTAGATCCTGTATATGCGAAGAACATTGGTGTTGATGTTGACAATCTTTATATTTCACAGCCAGATAATGGAGAGCAGGCATTAGAGATTACAGAGACTATGGTGCGTTCAGGGGCAATTGACATTGTTGTAGTTGACTCTGTTGCAGCATTAGTTCCAAAAGCAGAAATTGATGGAGACATGGGGGATTCTCACGTAGGTCTTCAGGCAAGATTGATGTCACAGGCACTTCGTAAGCTTACAGCAGTAATTAGTAAATCGAATTGTACGGTTATTTTCATTAATCAGCTTCGTGAGAAGGTTGGTGTTATGTTTGGTAATCCGGAAACAACAACGGGTGGACGTGCATTGAAATTCTATTCTTCAGTTCGATTAGATGTGCGAAGAATCGAGTCCTTAAAGCAGAGTGGAGAGGTAACTGGTAATAGAACAAGAGTAAAGGTTGTAAAGAATAAGATTGCGCCGCCGTTCAAAGAAGCAGAATTTGATATTATGTTTGGTGAAGGTATTTCTGTAGTAGGTGATATTCTTGATTTGGCAGCGAATGTAAATATTATTTCTAAGAGCGGTGCGTGGTATGCTTATGAGGGTAATAAGATCGGTCAGGGTAGAGAGAATGCAAAGCAGTTTTTAAAGGATAATCCTGAGATTTGTAAGGAAGTAGAAAATAAGGTGCGTGAATACTATGAATTACAAGGGGCAGAGAAGAAAGAGGAACCTGTAAATAATAAGAAAGCACCCAAAAAGGAAGCAGATGCTGAATGATTATAACTGAAATACAGGAAGTAACAAAAGCAAAAGTAAAAGTGTTTATTGATTATGAGTTCGCCTTTGTGTTATACAAAGGCGAACTTCGTACTTATGGAATTTGTGAAGAAAAGAAATTAACAGAAGATGTTTATAGAACAATTATAGATGTTGTTTTGACAAAAAGAGCGAAATTAAGAAGTATGCATTTATTAAAAAGTCGTGATTATACACGATATGCCTTGTCAGAGAAACTTCGGAAGGATTTTTATCCTGAAGAGGTTATTGAAAAAGCTATAGCGTATGTAATGTCTTTTGGGTATGTTGATGATAAACGTTTTGCAAGAGCCTATATTTCTTATGCGGGAAAAACTAAAAGCCGCAAACAGATAGAATGCTATTTAATGCAAAAAGGAGTGGCTAAGTCGGATATAGCAGGTGCTTTTGAAGAGTTGGAAGAAGTGGATGCGTTGCAGTCGGAAGAGAGTTTGATTCAGGCGCTACTTGTGAAAAAGCACTATAAAAAAGAAAGCGCCAATAGAGAAGAACGTAGAAAAATCATAGGATTTTTGTATAGAAAAGGATTTTCTTTGGATAAAATCTATAAAGTTGTCGGTGAAAGTGATTAGTTTTTTGAAGGCTTTTTCAGTAGATTAGACCTTTGCGCTTGACATAATAAGCAATAAAGGTTAAAATTGTAGTGTTGTAATTTGTCACGCAATTGAATCATATATAGCCAAAGGGTTCTTTGGCGAGATAGTGTACAATGAAAATTAAATAAGGAGGTGCTCCTGTACATGCTATATGTAATTGAAGCGATTATTATTATTGTAGTGTGTGCATTGGTTAGCTTTATAGCGTTTTCCAATTATAAGAAGAATGTAGAAACAACAATTGGGAATGCTCAGGACAAGGCTAGAGAGATTATTGATGAAGCACTGAAAACTGCTGAAACAAAGAAACGTGAAGGTTTGCTTGAGGTTAAGGAAGAGTCCATTAGAACAAAAAATGAACTTGATAAAGAAATCAAAGAGCGCAGGGCTGAAGTACAGCGTTTTGAGAGAAGAGTACAGCAGAAGGAAGAAAGCATCGATAAGAAGGCTGAATCCATGGAAAAGAAAGAAGCTAGTTTGAATGCGCGCGAGGAAGAGCTTGCAAAGCAAAAAGAAGCAGTTGCAAGATTGAATGAAGAGCGAGTACAGGAACTGGAGCGAATTTCAGGTTTAACCTCTGAACAGGCAAAAGAGCATTTATTAAAAATTGTTGAAGACGAAGTGAAACATGAAACTGCGGTAATGATTAAAGAATTAGAAACTAGAGCCAAGGAAGAAGCTGATAAGAAGGCAAAAGAATATGTCGTTACAGCTATTCAGAAGTGCGCTGCTGATCATGTATCCGAAACAACTATTTCAGTTGTACAGCTTCCGAATGATGAAATGAAGGGTAGAATTATTGGTAGAGAGGGAAGAAATATCAGAACTCTTGAAACTCTTACAGGCGTTGAGTTGATTATTGATGATACGCCAGAAGCAGTGATTTTATCGGGATTTGATCCGATAAGGAGAGAAGTTGCTAGAATTGCACTCGAGAAGTTGATTGTCGATGGAAGAATTCATCCAGCGAGAATTGAAGAAATGGTTGAGAAGGCGCAGAGAGAAGTTGAAGTCATGATTAAAGAAGAGGGTGAGTCTGCTACACTTGAGGTAGGTGTACATGGCATTCATCCGGAACTCATCAAGTTGCTTGGAAAGATGAAATTTAGAACAAGCTATGGACAGAATGCGTTAAAGCATTCAATTGAGGTAGCACAGCTTTCGGGCTTGCTTGCTGCTGAGATGGGACTTGATGTAAGAATGGCGAAGAGAGCTGGTCTTCTTCATGACATTGGTAAGGCTGTTGACCATGAGATGGAAGGATCTCATATCCAGTTAGGTTCTGATCTTTGTAGAAAGTATAAGGAATCAGCTATCGTTATCAATGCAGTAGAATCTCATCATGGAGATGTAGAGGCTCAGTCACTGATTGCCTGTCTGGTACAAGCAGCAGATACTATTTCGGCTGCAAGACCAGGTGCAAGACGTGAAACTCTGGAAACATACACAACCAGATTGAAACAGTTAGAAGATATAACCAACAATTTTAAAGGTGTCGATAAGTCTTTTGCTATTCAGGCAGGTAGAGAAATCCGTGTTATGGTAGTTCCTGAACAGATTTCGGATTCAGATATGGTATTGTTGGCTCGTGATATTTCAAAACAGATTGAAGCTGAGTTAGAATATCCGGGACAGATTAAGGTCAATGTCATTCGAGAATCACGTGTCGTAGATTATGCAAAATAATCCATACGAATTTTAAATGCAAAGAAACTAAGCCGCTAAGAACCGTAAGAATACGGTTTTTGGCGGTTTTTTCAATCATATAGAGTCTATTATTAAATTCACATATCTTAACGTATATTCACGTATTAATTTCCAAATTTTGAGTATTTTTTGAGTACGAAGCAATAATGTTTTTTGAGTACAGAAAAATCGTGTTCTGTGCGATATTTAGGGAGGTGGTGCTTATGATTGCCTATGGTAATTGATGTAGCATGTAGACCAAAAATATAGTATAATAACGATAACAAAAGCAGTATTATATGGTATGTCATTTGTTATCGGCTTATACTATATTTGATTATAGGGATAAGAGGATATAATGAATTACGAAACAGCAAAAGAAATGGTAAAGGACTTGATTCCGCTTGACGATTGCTTTTTTGAAAAAATTGCAGAAGATATAGAAGCAATGGAGGAAATATTACAGGTCATTTTACAGGATAAGTCAGTAAAAATAGTAAAGGTGATTCCACAGAAGGACATTAAAAATCTGCAAGGGCGTTCTGTGCGACTGGATGCATTATGTGAAATCGATACAAAGAAATTTTACAATGTGGAAGTGCAAATTGCAGATAACGATGATCATTTAAGGAGGGTACGATATAATGCTTCCTGTGTAACAGCCAATATAACAGATACCGGAGTGCATTTTGAGAAAGTTCCGGATTTATATGTAATATACATATCTAGATTTGATATGTTTGAACAAGGCAAAACTATTTACCATGTAGAACCGACTATACAAGAAACGGGTGGATTGGTGGATAATGGATTGCATGAAATATATGTTAATACCACGGTTAACGATGGGACAGAAATAGCAGAGCTTATGCAATGCTTTACACAGAAGAAGGTTACTAATTCGAAGTTTAAGAACTTCCAGAAACGAGTAAACTATTTCAAAGAAGATAAGGAAGGTGTTAAGAAAATGAGTAATGTGATTGAAAATTATGCTTTGAAAAAAGTAGTTGATATTGTGGATAATTTAGTTGAAAACCATAATTTTTCAGTAGAAGAAGCATGTAAGGCTGGGAATATCTCGGTAGAAGAATATAAGGCATTTAAAGAAGAAAATACTGTGTTGGTATAATAATGAATGGGGAAAGTATATCAGTAGTTGTGCTGATATACTTTTTTCTTTATATATGGTAGTTGAATATATAGCTACGTATATAATGATGTAAAAAATATAAAATATAGAAGTGTAAAATGTAAAAATAGTTAATAAAAATAAAACACAAATGCAATGCACTTGACAAAAGCGAATGAATATGTAAAAATGGAAACATAAAGTAAGTTTTGGAGGTGTAAATATTGAAAGATAGCCGCAATAGCTCGATTGAGTTTAATGAGATTCTAATTCGCCGTATTGTATATTCTGTTAACAAAGCAATTACGGAAGATATTTTGTCGGAACGTCGTTTAGAAACGAATAATCGTTGTAGATTAGCTCCTGGTGATTATATAAATGAGAATTTGCGTCAGCATGTAGTGAATGATGATATATATTTGATTCCGTTTAAACGATTTGTATTTGAAGGAAGAATTTTGGTTGATAAAATAAATAAAATTACTTATACTATTACGACATTATCAACATTAGCTGCTGGACCGAAAAAACATGGCAGAAAACCTTACTATATGCAATCAATTTTGTGTATGGAAAATGGAGAATGCGAAGGAAGTCCGAAACAAATGACATTGGCAGATTATGCAGAGTCTGTGGGATTGGTGCCATTTACTGAAGACGATTTTGAGAATGACTTTAATGACATTATGCAAGGAATAATCAGTAAGAATGAGGGATACAGACATTATATAATTGCATATTCAGTCGAGAATAAAGAAATAAAAGAGATTAAATTGTTATATTTGGATAAAGATTTTGCTGAAGTAGATAGTGCTGATTTGATGGAATATGTCACACCAGATTTTGTGGCATTAACAAATTCGAATTATGTGGATGAAAATACGCATGATGAGGAAGAGAAGCATGGTAAGCCATTCAAGTTAAGACCTGGAGTAAAATTTCCTCTCCGGGCAAAGGAGGAAGAAGTATAAATTACCTCCTATTTTATTTTAGGAGAAGAAATATGGAAACTAAAAAATTTAATGGAGAACGTTTGAAGAATGCTCGTTTGTTTAATGGTTTCACATTAACAGAATTAGCTGATAAAACAGATATTAGTAAACAATCCATATCTTTATATGAGAATAATCGTAATATTCCTGAATATGACCGTGTACGTACTATGGCGAGTGTCTTAGGATTTCCGTTTGATTTCTTTTTTCAAGAAGACAAGTGTGCAACATTAACAGAAACTACCTATTTTAGGTCGCTTGCTTCTGCAACAAAAAAAGATAGAATAGCGCAAAGTGTTAAACTTGAATATGTTGCTAGAATGTATGAGGTTTTATGGAATTATATTGAGTTTCAATCATTTGTTGATCCCAAAGTGGATTTTACAGGATTTGATGATGTGATTGAGTCAGAAAGTGATGTGGCAGTTGCAGAAATAGAAGCGGCAGCTGAAAAAGTACGAAAAGTGTGGAAGGTTGGAGATGGACCAATAAAAGATTTACAGTATTTATTGGAAAATCATGGAGTTCTTGTTACTGGTTTCCCGAGTGAAGCGAAAGAAATTGATGCATTTAGCCAGAGAACACTTGTTGAAGGAAATGCAGTATATCTTATTGCAGTTGTATTGGGACAGAGACCGGAAGGTCGTATTCGTTTTGATATGGCGCATGAACTTGGTCATATCGTTTTGCATCCTTGGAGTGAAGATTTAGAATCTATTACAAAAGATGAATTTAAAGCAAGAGAGCGCCAGGCAAACATGTTTGCGAGTGCATTTCTATTACCACGAGAAACATTTGGCCGTGATATTTTACAGTATCCTACAGACTTAAAGTATTATCAATTTTTAAAAAATAAATGGAAAGTTTCAATTCAAGCAATGATTTATAGAACGCATCAATTGAAGATTATTTCAACAAATCAATATCAATATCTTATGCGACAAGTGTCTAAGAATGGATGGAGAATAAAAGAACCTGACGATGTACCATTCTATTTGAATGAAAGCATTTTTCAAGGTGCAATAGACTTGCTATATGATAATAATATTTTAAATGCAAAGACACTTATGCAGGAATTTCGTAAATATGGAATTACGTTGTATTCTTCTACAATAGAACAGCTTTTGCATTTAAGAGAAGGTACTCTTGATTATGAAGAGAAAATAGTACCGTTGTTTCAATTGAAGAAAAATAGAGATGAAATATAGGGAGGGAAAAGACTATGCAAGATTTGACAGTTCGATCAGAAAGTGTACAAAGGATTTATGGGTATTATTTGGAACAGCAATTGGTAGTTAACCGAAGATATCAAAGAAAATTGGTTTGGTCTGTAGAAGAAAAAGCATCGTTTATAGATTCCATAAGGAAGAATTATCCTGTACCATTAATTTTATTAGCTGAGAGTAAAGGAATTGAGGGAGACGTATTAGAAATTATTGATGGAATGCAACGTTTAAATTCTATTACTTCTTTTATTGAAAATGAATTTTCTGTTGATGGATACTATTTTGATTTAGAAACTATGGCTGAAACGAAATTAATGAAAGATGAAGGAGTTTTGATACAACAGGAACCTCTCCTAGGTAGAAAGGAATGTGCAGAAATTACATCTTATGTATTACCCATGTCTACATATAAAGGTGCTAGTGAAGCAGAAATTGATGAAGTTTTTAGGCGAATAAATGCTAATGGAAAACATTTGTCTAAGCAAGAAATTCGTCAAGCTGGTGCATTGTCACTTTTTGCGGAATTGGTGCGAGTGATTTCGAGTGAAATTAGAGGAGATGTTTCGCTAAATAGTAGATTAGTACTTAATAATATGCGAGAGATAAGTATTACGTCAAAAGAATTGAATTATGGGATAAATGTAGATGAAGTATTTTGGGTAAAAAGTGCAATTATTCGAAGAGAACAGGTTAGAGAATCAAAGGATGAAGAAATTATTGCAGAAATAATAGCAGCCATGTTATTTGACGAAATTCCAGCGTCAAGTAGTAAAATATTAGATGAGTATTATTCATTAAAAGATATAAATAAAAGAGCAATAGAGTTAGAAGAAAAAATCAAACTTCGTACGGTAGATGGCATAAAAAAAGATTTTTTTGTTGTATTTGATGTTATCAAGGGCTTATTGAATGTAGCAGGTACTAATTTCAATTCATTGATTTCAAAGGATAGGACATTTGATAAGGTGCCAAGATATTTTCAAATTGTGTTTTTGGCATTTTATAAATTGATTGTAAAAGAAAATAAGAAAATTATATCACAATTTGAATTGTTGAAAGTATTGGATGGAATTACTGTAAATGTACGGTTAAGTCGCGGTGGTGGAAATTGGAGTGCTGTTGAACGTGATAATAGTATAAATGCTATTGTTGGAATGATAGATAAGTGCTTTGTAGAAAATACAGAAGATCCGGCAATTGTTAAGTGGAGTACAGAGTTAGAAACTATTTTAAAACAATCAAATATAGAGCAAACTTGTTTTGATTTTAAACTTGGTTTCTGTGATATTAAATCAGGAGCTTTTAATGAAGAGACTTATAAAAAGTGTATTAAGACATTAACTGCAATGGCAAACAGAGGAAAGAATGCGATAGGATATGTAATTGCAGGTGTTGCAGATAAAAAAGAAGACGCCGATAAATTAAGAATAAAATCAGAGGACTATTCATTTACTCAACTTTCCCAGCAGATATTTCCAAATAAAGCTTGAATAAATGAGGCTTGAGAGCCAATCCATTCACTTACTTTACATTTGATTACAGATGTGATATCTGCTGACAGGCTGGAAATG
>JAXJRB010000142.1:0-4989 GCA_036310845.1 Lachnospiraceae bacterium
AAGAAGATTTGGAGTATGATCAAATGTCGTTGAATGAGTACATTGACCCGTTTACGGGTGAGCCAGTACAAAAAGGCAAATAAAATGAGGCTCTTTAGAGCCAGCCAGTGACCGTAGTGCGGAAGGCGAATCTTCAGAGCCTCTTTAGAGGCAAGCAGGGAACAGCGGCTTATAGCCGCAGAGCAAACCACCGGCTAAGCCGGTGGTACTGATTATTGGGAGGTGGATGTTATGTCAGATGTTAAAAAGTGGGATGATGTAAACGGAGTAGCAGTGGTTCCTGAGAAGGATGAATCAACGGACCCTGTGAAGCTTAAGTCTCATACAAGAACGATGGAGGATATGGTAGAGCAAAATGACAATCAGCTGGATGGTATCATCAACAATCTTCCGGAGGAAACTGTAGCAGAGAAGGAAGCAAAGACTTCAGTCAGAGAACAGCTTAAGGGTATCACTCCGGCAGAAATCGATGAGGCTAGACGAGTGCGAAGTCTGTGTCCAGACAGAGAGCTGTGCTGATATGGACAGACGCACAGTTCAGATGAATTTTCGCGTAAGTGAAGCAGAAGAGAAGCTGATTCGTGCAAAGATGGAGGAGGTAGGCATCAGAAGCCCTGGTGCCTATCTTCGAAAAATGGCTTTGGATGGTTATTGCATCAGGCTTGAAATTAAAGATATCAAGGAAGTGATATTTCTTCTTCGCAATGCAACTAACAATTTGAACCAGTATGCTAAGCAGGCCAATACAACCGGAGCAGTTTACAAAAAGGATATGGATGAGCTGAAGGGACAGCTTGACGAAATATGGAAAGTAATGAAGGAGATATTATCTCAGCTTTCCAAAATCAAGTAGTTGACATCCTTGCCATATGATTAAAAGCTTTCTATCATCATAGTAAGAGGTAGACTTGATTTGAATGGAGGGCGCATAGAATGATGAAAATATTATTGAGAATGTTATTGCTTCCAGTCTTTGCTTTGATTGGAATTGCAAGATTGGTATTAAAGCTTGGAACAAAGGTATATTCCTGGGCTATTGGCATATTCTGGCTTTTACTGTTATTGGCGTCTGTGATGATTGTTACAAGTCATCAGTACGGTCAGCTTGCCATTGTAGGAGGAGCTGCAGTTATCAGTTTTGCAGTTTTATTTGTAATCATGTGGGCGGAAATGTCATTAGGAGATTTAAGAGATTTCTTGAAAAGTAAGATTTAGAAAAATGTGTAACGAGAGCGAGGGGCTTGCCAGTAGATGGTGAGTCCTTTTTCTTTTGGAAAGGAGGAACATGGCGGCAACAAGACTTATTACGATGCATCAAAACAAAGGGATGAGCGTAGTTGCAAGTATTGGGGAAAGGTTAAAGTACGCACAAAATGATGAGAAGACAGAAGACGGAGAGTATATTTCAGCTTATGCCTGTGACCCTAAAACTGCAGATGAGGAGTTCCTGCTTTCCAAGGAAGAGTATCTTCGTATCACTGGCAGAAAAGTGAAAGGAGATATCCTGGCGTATCAGATCAGACAGTCATTTAAGCCTGGCGAGGTAACACCGGAGGAGGCAAATGCAATTGGTTATGAAACTGCCATGCGCTTTACCAAAGGAAATCATGCTTTTATTGTAGCAACGCACACAGACAAGGAGCATATTCACAACCATGTGATTTACAATTCTACAACGCTTGACTGTACCAGAAAGTTTAGAGATTTCTTCCTGGTGGGAATGGCGCTCCAGAGGCTAAGTGATCAGATTTGCCTGGAGCATGGATTATCAGTAATCAAACCAAGGCGATATGATGAAAGAGAGAAAAGAACCGATTATCCCTGGAGGAAAACCCAGAGGTCTACAGTATGTGAGGATATAGATATCGCACTTGCGAAGGGACCAAAGGATTTTACAGAGCTGTTAAAGTTTCTGGCGGAGGCTGGCTATGAGATTAAGGCTGGAGCCAATCCATCAATCAAGGGAAAGGACCAAAAACGATTTATCAGATTCTGTTCTCTTGGCGAAGGCTATACTGTAGCAGACCTTGAGAAAATCATTTCTGGTGAAATGCAGCAGAATCCCCAAAATGCAAAATGGAAAAACAAAGAGAATAAGAGACGCAGTTTTGATCTGTTGGTGGATATTCAGAAGAAGCTGCGAGAAGGAAAAGGCACTGGATATGAGCGGTGGGCTAAAGTATTTAACCTAAAGCAGATATCGCAGGCACTTTTATTTTTGGAAGAAAATGGCGTAAGGGATTATGAGACCTTGGCTGAAAAAGCAGATATTTCAAGCAAGCATTTCAACGAATTGTCAGAGCAGATTAAAGCTTCAGAAAAGCGTCTTTCAGAGATTGCAGAACTGAGAAAACACATCATCAATTATTCCAAGACAAGGGATGTGTATGTGGCATATCGTAAGGCTGGTTACAGCAAAAAATTCTATGAGGCTCATAGAGATGAGCTGACAATTCACCAGGCGGCAAAGGAAGCCTTCAGTGTATTTCCTCAAGGGAAGATTCCAAAGGTAAAGGAGCTGAATGAGGAATATGCTATGGTCCTGGCAGAGAAAAGAAAGGCTTATCAGGAGTACCGGCAGGCGAAAAAAGACATGCAGGACTATCTGATAGCCAAGAAAAACATCGATGCAATACTTGGCGACGATTTAGAAAGGTGCGAACAGCACGAGAAGGAGGCTCCTACAAAGTAGGAGTCGTAGCCTGAGATGAAATCGAAGAAAAGGGGATTGGGGCTGTCCCCCAACAAGCAGAAAAAAGCGATTTGCTAGCAAATGGCACTGCTTGCCACTTTAGTGTAAACAACGAAAAAATGGAGGATTTTAGAAGTATGAACAAGGTGATTTTAATGGGTAGGTTAACCAGGGATCCTGAGATTAGACGAACTGGGGAAGACAATTCTACGGTTGTTGCAAGATATACCCTTGCAGTAGACCGCAGAGTGAAAAAGGAAGGAGACAACAATGCTGACTTTATTAACTGTGTTGTGTTTGGTAAAGGTGCAGAATTTGCGGAGAACTATTTAGGCAAGGGAATAAAGATTGCAGTGACTGGTAGAATCCAGACTGGAAGCTATACCAACAAGGAAGGCAATAAGGTTTATACAACCGATGTAGTTGTAGAAGAGCAGGAATTCTGTGAGAGCAAGAATTCTCAGGGAGCACCATCAGGCCCAGCTCCAGATGATGGCTTTATGAACATTCCGGATGACTTGGATGGGGAGTTGCCGTTTGTGTAAGAAATTTTAAAAATTAAGTCCAATAAATTGCCCACCTGTGGTATGCTTGAAGAAACAAGTATATTACAGGTGGGTGTTTATTTATGTCTAGAGGAGCAAATCAAAAATTTAAGTTTCCATATCTGATGAAAATTATGCAGGCCAAGACTGATGACGAGCATAGTCTTACCATGCCTCAGATTATGGATGAGCTTGAGAAGTACGAGGTTACTGCAGAAAGAAAAAGTATATATACAGACTTTGCTGATATGACAGAAAAGTTTGGCGTGGAGATCATAAAGGAGCAGGTAGGTAGAGAAACCTATTACCATGTTGGATCCAGAGAATTTGACTTAGCAGAGGTTAAGCTTCTTATCGATGCAATTCAGTCATCAAAATTTATTACAGAGAAGAAGTCTCGCGAGCTTATCAAGAAGATGAAATCTTTTGTCAGTGAGCACCAGGCTAAGCAGCTGGATCGTCAGGTATTTGTTCAGGGCAGAGCGAAGACGATGAATGAAAGCATCTACTATAATGTGGACGACCTTCATAAAGCGATTGGCAAGAACAAGAAGATTTCCTTCAAGTATTACAGATGGAATGTTGAGAAGAAGCTTGAAGAGAGAAATCACGGAATTGTATTTAAAGTAAGTCCATGGGCTCTTACCTGGGATGATGAGAACTACTATCTGGTTGCTTTTGATGACTATGATCAGAAGATAAAGCATTACCGTGTGGACAAGATGAAGCAGATAGAGTTGCTTGATGAAAAGCGTGCTGGTAAGGAAGAATTCAAAGGTTTTGATATGGCAGCTTATTCTAAAATGAATTTTGGAATGTACAGCGGTCGCAAGGAAAAGGTAAAAATCGAATTCAACAATTACATGGTTGGAGTATTCCTGGATAGATTTGGTAAGGACATAACCATTGCTCCTATTGATGATAAGAATTCTTATACTCATGTAGATGTAGCAATCAGTCCACAGTTCTTTGCGTGGATTATGAGTTTGGGTGATGAGGTAAAGGTTACCGGACCGGCAGCAGTTGTTGATGAGATGAAGGCTTTTGTTGCAGAGTTCTTAGGCAGATATGAATCGTAGGAGGGACTGGTCATGGCAGTGATGGGAAGACCAAAGGTAGAAAATGCTAGGAAGCTTAAAATAGGATTTCGTGTAACTGAGGAAGAGCGAAAACAGCTGGATGATTACTGTGAGAAGAAAGGAAAGACTCAGACTGAGGTGCTGAAGGAAGCACTTGAGTTGCTATATAAGACAAAACCTTAATATACATAATTAGAAAAACTAAGGGCGGAAGTTCGTGTGAAAAGCGCGGATTTCCGCCCTTTTTTAGGTGTACTTTTTATTGGATGGGTCAAGATTTACATTTATATCATCGAAAGAAGTGCCAATTATAAAGGAGGCTGGAGTAATGACATTGATATGCATTTTGATTATCCCTTTGGCAGTTTTATTTGAACTTATCAAGATGAACAAGTAACGGGGGATTAGTTAGTGGGTAGAATAATATTTTGGTTGCAAAGGAAAAAGAGAATTGAGAAGAAACGCTGTAGTCAGTGTTGCCTGATTTGCAAGTTTTATAAGGAATGCATGGAGGACGGAGGGATTTATTAATAACTCAACTTTCCCAGCAGATATTTCCAAATAAAGCTTGAATAAATGAGGCTTGAGAGCCAATCCATTCACTTACTTTACATTTGATTACAGATGTGATATCTGCTGACAGGCTGGAAATGTGCTCCACAAATAAAGCCAT
>JAXJRB010000143.1:0-17293 GCA_036310845.1 Lachnospiraceae bacterium
ATTTCATCGACATATTCCTTAATCGTTCTGTCGGAAGAGAACTTACCAACATTTGCCACATTGAGAATTGCACTTTTAGCCCAGCCACTTGTATTTTTGTATGCTTCTTCTACTCTCTTGTGAGCTTCTGCATAAGCACGGAAGTCCTTTAAGATGAAGTAACGGTCCGCCTTATCAGTACTCTGTGTATTTAAGAGCGAATTATATAAGGAGCGGAACAACTCTCTGTCCTGTCCCTTTGTATAGGTACCATCTACTAACTGGTCTACAACTCTCTTAATATCTCTATCGCTGTTGTAGATATCCATTGGATGATAACCACCATAATTCTCGAACTGAATAACCTCATCCGAGCTTAAACCGAAGATAAATGCATGGTCCATGCCAACTTCTTCTACGATTTCTACGTTTGCACCATCCATCGTACCAAGAGTAAGTGCACCATTTAGCATAAACTTCATATTACCAGTTCCACTTGCTTCCTTACTTGCAGTAGAAATCTGCTCAGAAACATCTGCTGCCGCAAAAATAAGCTCAGCATTGGATACACGGTAATTTTCAATAAACACAACCTTAATTCTTCCCTTTACATCAGGATCGTTGTTTACAACATCCGCAACCGAATTAATCAGCTTAATCGTAAGCTTGGCATTCTGATAGCCTGCTGCTGCCTTTGCACCAAAGATAAAGGTTCTTGGATAAAATTCCATGCATGGATTTTCCTTAATTTTGTTATACAAATACATAACATGCAGAATATTTAAGAGCTGTCTCTTATACTCATGCAGACGCTTTACCTGTACATCAAAGATAGAATCCGGATTTACTTCAATTCCATTATGCTCTTTGATGTAAGCCGCAAGTCTTTCTTTATTCTTACGCTTAATTGCCATAAACTCCTTCTGTGCTTTAGGGTCATCAGCAAGTTTTTCGATTCCCTTAATAACAGGAAGGTCAACAATCCAATCCTCTCCTACTTCCTTGGTTACCCAATCTGCAAGCAATGGATTACCATGGAGTAAGAATCTTCTCTGTGTAATACCATTTGTTTTATTATTAAACTTCTCAGGGAACATCTCATAGAAGTCTCTTAATTCCTGATTCTTTAAAATCTCTGTATGCAATCTTGCTACACCATTGACAGAATAGCCTGCAACAATGGCAAGATGTGCCATCTTAACCTGACCATCCGCAATAATTGCCATCTTACTAATCTTATTTGCTGGATCTGGATATTTATTTACTATATCCATTAAGAATCTACGATTAATTTCCTCTACGATTTGATAAATACGAGGAAGCAATCTTGCAAATAAGTCTACCGGCCACTTTTCCAACGCTTCTGACATAATAGTATGGTTTGTATATGCACAAGTTTTTGTAGTAATATCCCATGCCTCATCCCATTCTAAGCAGTAATCATCAACTAAAATTCTCATTAACTCTGCAACCGCTACAGTCGGATGTGTATCGTTGAGCTGGAAGGTTGCCTTTTCATGTAATCTATGAATATCATCATGCTTAGCCATATATTTCTCTACTGCTGTCTGCACTGAAGCAGAAATAAAGAAATATTGTTGCTTTAAACGAAGCTCTTTTCCTGCCATGTGGTTATCATTTGGATAAAGAACCTCTACGATATTCTTTGCAAGGTTATTCTGTTCAACCGCCTTCTGATAATCTCCCTTATCAAAAGAATCCAAACTAAAGCAATCCATCGGCTGTGCATCCCAAATACGAAGGGTATTTACAATACTATTACCATAACCTACGATTGGCAAATCATAAGGAATTGCCTTTACAGACTGATAATCTACATGTTCAAAATAAAGCTTTCCGTTTTCTTCTCTCGTTACTACCCTACCGCCAAACTTAATAATTTTGGTATATTCCGGTCTTCTAAGCTCGAAAGGATTGCCATCATGTAACCAGTCATCCGGCTCTTCAATCTGGAATCCATCGCGAATCGCTTGCTTGAACATACCATAACGATAACGAATACCACAACCATAAGCTGCATGCCCCAGGGTCGCAAGAGAATCAAGGAAACATGCTGCAAGTCTTCCAAGACCACCATTACCAAGAGCAGCATCCGGCTCCTGATCTTCAATGGCATTAAGGTCAAGCCCAAGCTCATCCAAAGCTTCTGCAAATTCCTTATAAGTCATCAAATTAATAATGTTATTACCAAGCGCACGTCCCATAAGGAACTCCATAGACATGTAATAAACAATCTTTGGATCCTTGGCCTCATAGTTCTCTTGTGTTTTTAACCAATTATCAACAATCGCATCCTTAACCGCATAAGAAACTGCTTGAAAAATCTGTTGTTGCGTAGCTTCCTCTAAGTTTTTTCTGTATAATGTCTTAATATTATACAACACACTACGCTTGAACATCTCTTTATCTATTTCTGGTTTCTTCGGCATAAATATACCTCCCCTTTTGCATTGTATTCGCGTTCTTAGTAACAATTGAACAATTATTTTTTTGCATATTTTTCATACTATATTCTATTATTATACACCACAGCACTAAGTTTTTAAACAATTTAATGTCACAAAATAAATTTTTTCCCACTACATACAATTGGTTATATCCACTAAAAAAGTTCAGCCATTTTACGCTGAACTTTTTTATTTTATGTCAAATTGTCAAGAATCCCCTCGCTTCTTTTGTACAATTTTCTAACTCATAAAATCCATTTAGAAATTTATCACACTAATAACCATACCTTTCCAATACCTGCAATCTTTAGACTGCAGGCACAAAGTTGCGTATGAAAAATTTATTTTATTAAGCGATAATAACTACTTGGTTTTCTCGAAAAATCCACACTCTTTTCCTCAAGCTTTTCAACTCGCCTTATATCTATAAATTTCTTTTTAAAGGAACGCCTAAAATTTGCCACATCAAATTCTTCTCCTGTCAACGCTTCGTAGATGGTTTGAAGCTCATAAATGGTAAATTTCTCCTTGTCTCTTAGCAACTCAAGGGCAATATCCGAGTATGTCACTTTTCCCTTTAACCGCTCTAAACCTTTTAAAATCATATCCTTATGATCAAACGCCAAATCTTCCTCTGCCAACACTAGATCCCTGTCCTTTGCATATAACGTGAAATTACCTTTTTCCCGTTTTACTACAAAGCTACATGCATCTACCGCGTCATCTCCTGCTGCAAACTCAAGATTTCCTGCCGGCACCAAAGCAAGATACGCTACCGAAATCACTCTTGCACGTTTATCTCTGTCAACCTCTCCAAAGGTATAAAGCTGTTCTAAATAGATACCCTCTAAATTTGTTTCTTCCTTTAACTCTCTTGCGGCAGCCTCTTCCAACGATTCATTTATTTCTACAAAGCCACCTGGAATTGCCCATTTTCCTTTAAACGGGTGTCCTCCACGTTTTATCAAAAGAAGCTCTAGCTGTTGCTCCTTATTCATGGAAAAAATCAACATATCTACCGTTACACAGGGGCGAGCAAATGCCATCGTTTTACAATGCTCCAGATATTCTTCCTCTGTCATTTCCTCGTAATTTATCATTCTATTCCTCATTTCCGTGCACATTCTTTTTGTCTGCTTAGTACATGCAGACAGCAGCCCTCTTAGGAACGCATACCATGCAGCAATCCCATCTTTAATTCATAATAATCAGGTGTCATATCCATATAGTGTCTATGTGGATTTACAAAACGCTGTTCTTCATCCCAGATTTCCTCTTCAAGCTGTCTGCTTACATAATCCCGGATTTCCTGTAAAGCAGGAAGCTTATACACAAGCTTTCCATTCTCAAAAATCTTCACCTGTAAGGACCTTGCCGTACACCCTGTAAACTTCAGATTTCTCCAAGGCATCTCCGGATCTACAAAACGATAGTCCTGCGATAAATCCACAACCTCGTCTGCTCTTGCAATCAAATCAGCTTTTGCTTTTCCATTTTGATCATAGATGCGGTACACCTTTTTGAGTCCCGGATTGGTAATCTTCTCTACAGTACCGGAAATCTTAATTCTTGGCACAAATTCTCCATTCTCTTCCACTGCCGCAATCTTATAAACAGCACCAAGCAAAGAGATGCTTTCCTCTGAATAATCACTGGATGCTCCCGTAATCAAACGTTCACCAACACCATATCCATCAATTTTTGCTTGCTGCGTATTCAAAGATGCTATCGTATGCTCATCAAGACTATTGGATACAATAATCTTACAATCCTCTAAGCCTGCATCATCCAGCATCTTACGTACCTTTCTTGACTGGTAGGCTAAATCACCACTGTCAATTCTGATTCCTTTCAAGCGTTTTCCCATTGGCTCTAAGACTTCTTTTGCTATACGAATCGCATTTGGAACACCTGACTGAATCGTATCATAGGTATCTACTAAAAGAGTCGTACTATCCGGATAATTCTGGGCATACTTTTTAAATGCCTCATACTCATCCTTATAATACATCACCCAACTATGTGCCATCGTTCCACTTACCGGAATATCAAACATCTGCCCTGCAAGCACCGTAGCTGTTCCAGCAGCACCACCAATATAAGCAGCCCTTGCTCCATATACTGCCGCATCCATATTGTGAGCACGCCTTGCTCCAAAATCTGAAACCATTTTTCCTGCTGCTGCATTTACAATCCTTCTTGTCTTTGTTGCTACTAATGACTGATGATTCACCTGCGCAAGAATCGCCGTCTCAATTAACTGTGCATCAATTAGAGGAGCTACAATCGTAATTACAGGCTCATTTGGATACATAATCGTTCCTTCCGGAAATGCATACAAGTCACCGGAAAAACGAAATGTTTTGAGATATGTCAAAAATTCTTCCGTAAAAATTTGTAAAGAACGAAAATACGCAATATCCTCCTCCGAAAAATGTAAATCTTCTATATATTCAACAATCTGTTCCAAGCCCGCAAAAATGGCAAATCCTCCTCTGTCAGGATTCTTTCTGTAAAAAACATCAAAAGCAACTCTTGTTTCCCGGTCTCCATCATTAAAATAACCGTTTGCCATCGTAAGCTCGTACAAATCCATTACCATAGATAAATTTCTCTTACTTGACTGTTTCATATCCTTACCATGCCTTTCTCTTAACCGGCAATTTTCTTGCAGGTCGTGAACAACATTTACTTGTTACACTTATAATAGTCTTTTTGACTATTTTCGTCAATGCCTTTTTGATATATTATTCTCAAAAGAGCATATATTTTTCTGACTTTGGTACAAAAAAAACCATACAAACCCTTGTATGGCCTTTCTTATCTACATCTTATTCTTTTCTTTTTACTTTACTTCAATTGAGTCACGAGCACTATTAAAATCATCCACATATATACCTTCTGATTCCAAGCTATCCAAGACAATTCTTTCATTCTCGTCCATTTTTGTGAACAAATATATTTCATTATAACTGTTCGCTCTAGCTAATCCTTTGTAATTTGTATCATATACTGTAACATTTCTATTTTGATTTGTATCATACATATTAAAACGATAACTAGCATATTTATCAAAAACAAAAGTTTGTTCAAATTCAGCCATAACAGAAGTCAAAGAATCTTCCTCTTCTTCATCATAATCTTCTATTGAATCTTCTGTTGAACCCGTTATCACATCATGTCCTTTAGTAACATCTGTATCATTAAAATATCCAAAAACAAAATACTCATTTTCAACCATATTTCCACTTGCATCTGTTTCTAAACAAAATGCATATGGATAAAATCGTAATTCACCTGTTTGATATGTTTCAATCTGATCTATATATGGCTGTTTAACCTTTTCCGCATATCCAGTTTCCTGTAACTTTAATGCAAAGTCTTCCCTTAACTTTTGCCAATATGTATATGTGGACCACTCCTCCGGAAACTCATCTCCAAAGCTCTTTAAATCTTCACATACAACATAAGCAGTTTCAATTAATTTCTCTTTCTCACCGTCTGTAACACCCATATTCCACAATTCCACTGTTTCGGAATAATCAGCACATTCTAACACGATGTTTTGAAAACCTATTTCCATATCTTCACTAAGAAGTTCTACTGCTTGTGGACCCATCTCGTAAATACCACCTACAAGCTGCTCACCCCACCTTTCATAATAAGAGCCCATACAACTTATCGCATCGTTGTATACATCTATTATTTCTAAATCTTCAAGGAAATTATCGGTATTGTCAACAAACTGTTTCGTTGCAAGTTCTATAACTTCTTCATCCTGCATTTTTGACAATTCTCCAAGTGTAATATCCATAGATGTAACACATGATACCTTACCATCTTTAAAAATATAAACGCTATCTACTGTTGTATCCTTGCCAATAATGCTCTGACTCATATTTTTTGATGAATCCATATTAACTTCATACCAGATACAAACATCTTTACTATTGATATATTCGTTAAATGTATATACCTTCTCTTCTGTTTCACTTTCACTCTCTTCTTCTGTTGTTTCCTGGCTCTCTTCCGTAACTTCTTCTTTCTGTTCCTTACCGCATCCACTTAATATAGTTGCCATGCACAGAAACATGCACAGAAACAGTGCTATCTTTCGTTTCATTCTGTCCTCTCCTTTATTTGCTGCTTTTTACTAGTACGAATTAAAATACAACTTCTTATTCCTACAATCGCATAGCTTTTTAAAATTAACATAAAACATTATACCAGTCAACGGTATACCGTTAATATTTTCCGTATTATTCTCCTATACTTTTTGATATAACACGAAAAAGGTTGTGTATCGAATGACATATTCAGATGTAATAGTAAAACGATTAAAAGATTTGTGTACCAAGCAAAATATCACAATCAATAAACTTGCAACTCTATCTGGCATTACACAAAGTACAGTTGAAGATATTATGGCTGGTAAAACAAAAAATCCAAAATTGAAAACCTTGCATAAACTAGCAACCGGATTAGATATGACTATATCTGAGTTATTAGATTTTCCAGAAATGAACGAAACAATTTTTGAGGATGAATAAAAAAGGAGCTGTAAAAATGAAAAAATCATTTATTACACTCCTTTTTTATTCATTCAACATATAGAACGAAAAGCTCTCTAATTTTCTTATAGTACTTTCGTCAGGTAACTAGAATATGCATAAAGAACTTGTCCATTTAATACCACTCTTGACCAACCATTGTTGCCAATTCCGGTTCTGAAAATCATATCTCCCGGATTGATTTTTACAACAATTGTGTTTGCATCTACTGTACTTGGTACGGTTCTCAAATTCAATTCTGTCGTTGTTGGTGTTACAACCTGATTGACATCTGTAAATTGTACATTTCCAACTGCACTTGCCGGAATAACAGGAGCACCTGTGGAATCTTTTGCATCCGCAATTCCTGCATAATCAAAATAAGCCACATTCATGTCCACACCACCGTTGATTCCTGCAACAATAGCCTTATCCGTATACTGCCACATATGGTGAATTCCTGTATAAGTACAAGCTGGCGTTAATGGAAATGGCTGTTCTGAATACCATGCTGCCCAAACCTTGTATCTAGCTGACAACATTGTCATATCCCAATCTCTATTATTCGTCATAGCACTCTTAGAGCTATAAAACATTGGCGTGTAGCCCCTTGCTGCTATGGTGTCCAAGAAATGAACTGCTAATACCGATCTAGTTGCCTTATCTAAGCCATATTGTCTACTACTCGGACTATTATAATTTTCACAATCATACGCTACTGGATATGTAATCTTATACTTGTCCAATATATTCGCCGTAAATGTTGCTTCTTCCACTGCTTCCGCCGCAGTTACTGCGGTCGAAAAGAAATATGCACCTGTTTTAATGCCTACTCTTTGTGCCTCCTGAAGATTATATCTTGCAAATGGATCTTCGTTTAATACTCCTGTTTCCTGTGTACGGTAACCAATACGAATCATTGCAAACTGGATTCCTGATGCTGCAACTTGATTCCAGTCAATCAGTCCCTGATAGCGTGAAACGTCAATTCCCAACGCTGCCTGTGGTACCTCTGCTGGAGCGGCCTTCACTGCTTGCTGCGGAAGTGCCAATACGGTTACCAATACCAACACCATAAATAATGCCTGTAATCCTGCTGTAAATCTGCGTCTTTTGTTCAATTTTTCTGCTCCTCTCTTTCTACTGTTTCCAAATTACCGTTTCACTACACACCGGTAACATTTTTCGACAAGATGTCTATTGACATTATATCGGGAAGTCTTCCTATAGTAAAGCATTATAAATTGCTAATTTTTACCTCTCCCTTTTCACCAAAATATGATAAAATAGTACTGCCGAATACGATTTCATGTAAATTAGGAGGAAGCTATATGCTACAAAATAAAGATATATTAGAACTAAAAAGACGTTTTAAAAAGGAAGCCTGTACATTTACAAGAATGTGCGGATGCTATGTAGATGCTAACAAAAACAAGGTTGTTGAAATAAATGAAACATTCCTGAATCTGGAAGACGAAGAATTCTATAAGTATTTGGAAATCGCAAAAAAAGCTTTGTCAGGAACCATTGGTAATAACCTGTTGGAGCTTAGTTTTAACAAGGAAGAAGAAGAGGCTGGCGGAAAACAGCAGTATCTTTTAGGACTTCGTGAAAGTGGATTGCGTAACCCTGAGCTATTATCTCACTTATATGATATGATTATCGAGAATTATGATTACGTTGGAAATTACCTGATTCTTCTTTTCCATGATGCCTATGACGTTATTACCAAAACCAATGATGACTTGAAGTTAGATGAGTCCGAAGAAGTCTATACCTATCTTCTCTGCGCCATCTGCCCTGTAAATCTGTCAAAACCAGGCCTTGGCTACCGCGAAGCAGAAAATAGGATTGGGGTTCGCATTCAGGACTGGGTGGTAGGAGTTCCTGATGTTGGTTTCCTATACCCCTCCTTTATCGAACGAAGCACAGACATACATACCCTTACTTATTATGTCCGTGATGCCAAAGACTCCCATGCTGATTTTATCGAAGCGGCTCTTGGCTGTGGTCCAAAGCGTACCGCAACCGAAGAAAAAGATACTTTCCACGCAATTGTAAAACGTGCCATCGCTCCCATTATCGAAAAAAGTGATGACGTTCTCTTAGATATTCAGGAAAATCTCCATACTCTTGTGGAAGAAAAAGAGGCAGAAATGGAAGATCTTGTTATCGGTGAACCGGAAGAATTTACACTCACTCCTGAAATCATTAAAGAAGTATTGACTCAAAGTGAGATTCCTGATGCAACTGTTATGCAAATTCAGGATCATTTCGTAGAAGAATTCCAAGATGCTCCACCAGCAGTAAAACACCTTGTTGACGAAAAAGCAATTGAGAAAAATCAAAAAGCCAAGAAGGAATTAAAGCTTTTAGAAGAGGTTGCAAGTCTTCGTCAAGAATTAAAGGAACGAGACGAGATTTCTTCCGATGTATCCTTACGCATAAATCCGGAAAAAGCAGATCAGATTAAAACCGAAATGATTGACGGGCAGAAATACCTTATGATTCCAGTAGAAGAAAATGAGCAAATCACATTAAATGGAGTAGAAACTACTGTATAAAAAAGTGATTGCCCAGCGGCAATCACTCAAAGAATTTGCTCCGCAAATTCTTTATTAACTACCACTATGTTACAGCAATTTCCTAATATTTAAAAATAGTGCGTGCCAGCGCACGCACTTTGGCACTCTTAAATCAGTTGCTTTTCGATGTAAAAGCCGTTTCTGTACCACTTGCGGTAACAAATACAATCAATTGCGTTCTTTTCACATGTCATGCAAACTCGTTTCCTGCGTTCATCGACACTGTGTTTTTACTATCCCTGAAGAACTGCGTCATTTTTTCCTTGATGATCGTTCTCTTCTTGGCTGTCTTTTTCACGCCGTCAGAGATGTTGTCCTTCGCATGTTTGCTAAGATGAATAAATCTGAAAACTTTACTCCTGGTTTCATTTGTGTTCTTCACACCTTCGGACGTGACCTCAAGTGGAATCCTCACATTCACGCCCTCATTTCCGAAGGTGCTGCTGGTAACATTACCCCTTGGCGACCTGTGAAACATTTCGATTATACTTTCTTACGAAATGCTTTCCGTAAAGTTTTACTTGATTTACTCTCAAAAAAACTTGGACCTTCTTTTAAAAAGGCAAAAAACGAAATGTATTCAAAACACGCTGATGGTTTTTATGTCCGTGCAAAACCTAATTCCTGTACTCCTGATATCACTATCAAATATATCAGTCGCTACCTTGGTCGACCTGTTATCGCTACCTCACGCATCGATAACTATGACGGTGAAAAAGTAACTTTTCACTACACCAGACACAAGGATGATAGAACAATTGAAGAATGTGTTCCTGCTTTAGATTTCATCAAACATTTGATTGTTCATATCCCTGAGAAGCATTTTAAAATGCTTCGTTATTATGGTATTTATGCTAAACATCATAAACAGGAATCAAAACTTCGCAGATGTATTTCTTCTGAAAAGAAAGCCTTTTTACAACGTACCTTAGATTGGCGTAATTCCATTATTCTTTCTTTTGGATATGACCCTCTTTACTGTTCAAAATGTAAAACCTCTATGTTGGTTTTGGAGGTTTACTACAAAAAAACAAAAAACTTCATAATCAACGTCATGGCGAAGCCCTATCTTCGCTCTTTTGTTATGCCATTTTTTATTTCATAGCTATTATACACTATATTTTGACTTTTGAGAAATTTCCTAGAAATCAAAAAAAGAGAGTGCTATCGTAACACTCTCAGTAAAGGACTTGCTCTTCTGTAACCTTTTCGCCTCACCTTACTTTTGTCAAAACTCCACCATCCATCTGAAACACCTTATCACATAAAATGCGAATATCATCTGCATTATGACTGGCAACTAAAATAGTTTTTCCTTCCTTTTTCATATCCTGTAACAATAATCTCATTTCTTCTACTCCATGATTATCTAATCCATTAAAAGGCTCATCTAATATTAACACTTCTGGATTCTCCATAATCGCTTGCGCAATTGCCAATCTTTGTCGCATTCCCATTGAGTATTTCGATACATGCTTTTTACTGTTCGGATCCAGTCCTACCTTTTTCATAATAGAAGCAATATAGTCACTGTCCACTTTTTCATTTATCATATATAAATATTTTAAATTTCTAATTCCAGATGCATTGCTTAAGAATGCAGGTTCTTCGATTATTATTCCTGCCGATTTTATCATTTGACCGCTTTTCTTTTCCTCATCATTTATATAGATTTTTCCATTATCAACTGATATCAATCCACATAATGCTTTAAACAGAACCGTCTTTCCCGCTCCATTTCTTCCTATTATTCCAGTAATTTCACCTGATTTACATTCTATACTTACATTCTGCAACACCTGTGAGTTTCCATAATACTTATTTATCTTTTCACATTTAAGATTCACCATCAAACCTCCTATTCTTCCTTCGTCCATATAAAATCAACACTTTTTACTTTTTTATAAAGTATACATGTGCAACCCACAGCTACCACCAGAATAATAATTGAAATCTGCCATATATAAGGATGTATTTTACCTTTTGTTCCATCTAGCATTAAAATATCTAACCATGAAAAAGGTGAGAAAAAAGTAATCTCATTAAGCTGATAATAAATGTTAGCTACCACAATTGGAAGTATAGCCATTGTAGTTCCTGCAATTACTGCAATTACCCTTGAGAAAAGCATACTAACTGTAAACATTATAAAACCGGTTATTAGTGTCACTCCAAACAAAAGAATTATAACAAGCATCATTGCTTCAATTGCTGAATAATTATTTATCATTTCATAGGGAATTGGGATATTTATGTTATATTCATCTATTGCAGTTGTCATCGAAAGAGAATACAATACTTTTCCCCAATCCTGAGTCAGTTCAACATTCGGCACTAAAACTATAATGCTGCATAAAAATTCTGCCATCGACAAAGCAAACGAAGTTAAAAAAATTCGCAAACACTTACAAATAATCCACTCCTTCCTGCCTTGTCTAAGGACAGTATACATTTGACTTTGTTGAAAAAATGGTACCGTTGAAAAAAAATATACAACTGATATACCATAAATAAATTGTATATAAACATTTTGAAATAGAAATGGAAGTGTCCATATTGAGATAGGGTAATTCGCAGCTTCTACAAACCGAATTATATTTCTTGAATAAAAGTGATTAATTGTCATCTGAAAAAGTATAAATACCAGTAATCTAGATGAAAAGAAATATGACCAAAAATCTCTTAATACATATTTAAGCTTATTCATGACAAATACTCCTTTTTTATCTTTTTCTCTGTTAATATTCCAATAAGTATCAGAAATAGTACTGATATAACAATTGAAAACAAAAATGATTTCAAATCATCATTCATCAAATTATTTGATGCTGAAAATACTGATGCCAATGTTACTTGTTCGTTGAGAAAATCTGCCAATACAAAATCTATAAAGTAGTAACATAAAAACGGAGTTGCAAGTACTAACATTTTATTGGTAATAAATAAAGATAAGTAAGCAGAGAAAACAGCGAGATTTCCTGCTAACAACCCATATTGAATCCCATAAAGCAAAAAATACATTAAATACATTTTTCTACCTAAAAAGTACCTAAAACTTCCACCTTGCATCAAGAATTCATATTGATTTCCATTTACCAAGGCCCATGGCAGAAAAATATGCAATATTCCCACATAACATAAAATTCCCACGCTAATACTTATAATTGCTGTTATAAAAATCACCAATATTTTTGATAATACATATTCTGTAAGATTACTCTTCAATATCAAATTAATCATGTATTTATGTTCCATATCACTACATATACTGTCTCCGTATGCAAAAGTTCCAGCAATTAAAATCACCATTGCCGGCATACTATACATTACAATCGAGAACATGTACAAAACATCTTCATTTAAGGATATTCCTTCGAAAGAAGCACTGATAAGTATCATTACAACCATCACTATAGCTATAAGAATTCTTTTTGATTCCAAAACTCGGCATAAATCCGATGCCATTAAATTCTTTGTCTTCTTAATATCTATCATGGTATTATTTCTTCTCCTGTCTGTGCATTGATAATAACCTGAATATTGCTTGTTCCAACACTTTTCACTTCTTTTCCTTTCAATATCCAACATGGGTACATCTTATATATTCCAGCACCACTTGATAAATCAACAAAATAATACAGTTCTGCTGATGTAATTTCATATGTTCCTGCACCTAAAATTTGATTGTATTTCTTTGAAACTGTAGCAGCGACTTCATCAAAAGACACTAATCCTTCTACTTCTTTTTTTTCGCTAAAAGAAAATATTTTTTCAATATCTAAAGATTCTAAGCCTTCTGTAGACACAACTGCCTGTACTGGAGTATTTATATCTGCTTCCATTGAAAAGATATCTGCATAAACATGATAAACAGGAAGTTTTTCATAACATTGTCGCATCACAAAATAATATGAATCGTCTGCCGAGCTCCATTCTGCCTTATAACTTGATTTATCATCATTACCATCCATATCTTCATGATTCTCTTGAGATTTTAAAATCTCGTGATCTAAAGCATATGCTTTATAGTTATACTCTGTGGGTGCATTTATCTTTTCAAATAATGTTATCAGATTGGCATATATCTCTTCTCTGGTCGCAAATTTCAACTGACTTTCCGTAGAATACATATCCGCATTATAATCATCATACGATTCATCTAATCGAAACGCACTAAGAATATAAGGCATCTTATCCCTTTTCATAAATGACAATTTACTAGACATTGGACCATAGGAAAAAGATGTTTCATTTCTATCTACATAAGTTGCTGTTTTTACCGTGTTTCCATACTCGTTCTTTTCTTCATATTCATATGTATCATAATCTACGATTTGTGAGTAAAGTTCTTGAAATGCATTATCCACATTGATTTCACATTGCTTTGCTGTAGCTGTATAAACCTTCTCTGTTTTCAAATCAACATTGATATCTACCTTACAATCAAATTTAACATTTCCATTCTCATAGTTATAATTTTTCGAAAAATCGGGATACTCCAAATCCTTTCCTTCTGTATTACTACTAGATGCACCATTACTTTGTGAATAATTTTTATCTATAGTATCGTCAGAATTTCCACACCCCGTCAATAAAAGCACCCCCGTTAAAATTCCAATAAAATACTTTTTCATCACTTTCTCCTTTTTCTTTGATTTCTTTATTCACCATGGCGATTTCAATATAGCAAATAAAAAATATATTTCAATGCACTTTTACCTGAACGGTAGTTTTTCCGACACGAATGACATAAATCGCACTTGTTGCACGACTTCTTAGATGTTAATCTTAATATATATTCGTGTGCCTGATCTTAGGGTAATGAATTAAATGTTACTATTTAAACAAAGAAGGGATTTTTTCATGCAGATTCAGTTTGTTATCTGGGAATATTTCATAAACTTTTTAGAGATGCTTCTCTTTTATATTTTTATTCATACAAAGCTACATTTGGCAGATAATTTTAAACATATTCGACTAAAACAGTTTGGATTTTTACTTATCCAATTTTTCGTATTATGTATGCTGAATTATATGGATTTATCTTCTATGATAACAGTATCTATTTCTTGTCTGTTAGACATAACCTTTGCCTTACTCTTCTACAGTGATGCTTTTGTTATGCGCATCTTCTGGGGAAGCATGTATTCTGTTATTTGTCTGATTTCTGAATACATCACGGTATTCGTACCTCAGACATTTTCCAAAATCACCTCCCTTGAATTACTATTTGGCGGTACTCTTAGAATACCTTTTACCATGTTATACATTGCACTGATTGCAGTAATAGTCTTTCTATTTCATTGTATAGCAGATAAAAAGATTCAATTATCCACCATGCAAAAGATTTCCTACTTCGTAATCTCTATTGCAGGAATTTTAATTGGGCATTACATCATGCTGCTGACACTGGAATCAGAAGATCAATTTCATAATTCTGATTTTACTTTCCAATTGATATTGGTAAACCTGTTTTTTCTTATTCTTTTTATATTTTTATTGATATATATCTACCAGTTAGGATATTCAAAAGCAGTGAACACAGCGCTGCTTGAACAACAAAAGATGTGTGCTCTAGAAGAAATGGAGTATCAAAGTCTTATTCACACTACAGAATCATTAAGGGAAATGAAACATGATATTGATATACATCTAGATGTAATTCAGTCTCTTTCCGCAAGTGGAAATCTCGATGATCTCCAATCCTACATAAACAGCTATCATCATTCGCTTGCTCATACTCACCATTTGTTATCAACTGGCAATACCGCAATTGATTGTATCCTTTCTACTAAAATTGATTCGGCTCAAAAATTGAATATTGAAACAGACTTCTCTATTCTTGCACCACAGGACTTTCCACTAGATGCACTATCGCTTTCTTCTTTGCTGGGGAATATGTGGAACAATGCCTTGGAAGCCTGCCAGCGATTGCAAAAGAATCAACCAGACATTCATCCTTTTATTCATTTTTACATTAAACCATTTCAACATATGATTCTCATTCATATGGAAAACAATTATGATGAAATTCTTCTTCAAAATGACACATATCTCTCCATAAAAAAAGAAGGTTCTCATGGTATTGGATTAAAGAGAATGGCTGATATCGTTGCAAAAGCAGAGGGAATTCTTCAGATTAATTCAGAAAAAAATGTATTTACTGTTCACATCATGATTCCACAAAAGGAGGAACCAAATGAAAATAGGAATTTCAATTCTTGAAGATCAGCCCGCAGAAGCTGAACATTTAAAATCAAATTTATATCAATGGAGTTCACAGACAAATTACGAACTGGAAATATCTGAATACCGATCTGGTGAAGATTTTTTCAAGCAAAATGACCGGACTACTTATCATTCATTTTCCGTGTTTTTCCTTGATATACAGATGCATGAAATGAGTGGATTAGATGTAGCAAAGAAACTAAGAAAAGAGGGGTATCAGGGACCTATTATCTTCCTGACCGCTTTTCGTGAATATGTATTTCATGGATACGAAGTTCATGCTATGAACTACCTTTTAAAACCAGTAAAACAGGAAACGTTGTTTTTATGTCTTGATGAAATTGCAAAGGATCTATCTGGTAACTCTTATTTATACAGGAATAAGCAGGACATCATCCGTATTCCATATCGAGATATTCTGTCTTTTTCCAGTAGCCTGCACTATGTAGATATTTTAACTGTCTCAGAACACTTTTGCCAGTATGCTACATTAAATAATATTATAGAGTACCTGCCGCAGGAGTTTATACGCACGCACAAATCATGTATTGTAAATATGGCACACATCTATAAAATATCAGGATCTACCATTGTATTGTCAAATCATATGACAACCCAAATTGGACGTTCCTATTTAAAAAGTGTAGCATCCGCATTTACTGCATATTCAACACGATTTGATGGTCGGAGGTAATTTCAAATGATAAACATGATTTCGAAGAAGATTGCTCAGCTACTAATTGCAGCTTCAAATACAGATCCAGAATTCGACCAGTATTTCCCTACTTTATTCTGATATCTGTGTGTGCATGCTAATTCTAATAAAAGTTTTTATCCGTAAGGTAAAATTGTGATTTACCTTACGGATTTTTCTAAGCACAACTATGATTCACAAAATACATTTTAATCTATTAATAAACAACTTCCACATTCTTAATTTTTGTTTACAATCCAACTTCCCTTTCTATTGCTTCCTTTTCTAACCAAGACACCCTGTTCTACTAATCTTGTCATGTGATATTTTACTTTTGATGTTGTCCATCCTAGTTCCTTTGCCAGTTCTTTTTGATTATACTCAGACTTTTGTTTTAAAATCTCGATAATCTCTTTTTCCTGTTTGGTTAAATGACTGCTACTTTTTGCTGTTTGGTTAGTTTTTTTCGTTTGGTTAGCTATTTGGTCAGTTTTTTCCGTTTGGTTAGCTATTTGGTCAGCACTAATAGGAGTATTCCTATACATGTTAATTCGAAATGCACCATTCATATCAATCAATTCTAGTTCTCTAAGACCATACTCTCGGCATTCTTGAATCATTCTTGGAATGCCACTCCCCCAGCCCTCAAAGTCACTGACCCCCATTTCAAATGGGGGTTTGATTTTAGCCCCTCCAGGGCACATTACTCATTCCGCCAGTGGCGGGGTTTCGCAGCACCATTGGTACTGTCAGCCTTCTACAAAGGCATCTCTACTTCCTACCGTCCTC
>JAXJRB010000144.1:0-2105 GCA_036310845.1 Lachnospiraceae bacterium
ATCAACGAGCAAATCCATTATACCGGCCAGTTTCTTGCAACCAGGGAAACCTTCCGTCAGATGCTGAATGCCCACAATAAAGGAAAATTCCGCAACGAGCACGCTGCCGAGATCGACCGCTACCAGAAGGCCCGCGATGTTCTCCGCACGTACACTCCGGAAGGTAAGTTCCCATCTCTGAAATCCCTGCAGGCACGAAAGGCAGAACTGCTTGAACTACAAAAAACGCAGTCAATCGAATTGGAGAATATGAGAAAAAATGAGAGAACCATCTCCATTGCCGCTCAGAATGTTCACTACATCCTGGAAGGCACAGTGGAAAGGGTTCCCTCCACACATAGAGCTGGACTACAAATCACATAGAATAGTCCGACAGCATAAGAAAGAGAATGAGCTTATCATATTTTGTAAGTTTTTAAGGTGATTACTAGATTCTGATGATATTACGGAAATAGCATCCCCTCACTTACAATGATCTCCAAACTGTGATACCCTGCAGCTAAATTCCAATACTCTCCATTATTATAATAGCGGATTTCAAGCCATTCGGCATCTGATACATCAATATCTTCTATTGCTACAGGACTCATAATTCTCGTAATATTATCAACCCTTTTGATAAGTTCATAATCCTCACCGTTTTTTTGATATATTCCAATCCATCCAGCTAAATCGCTGTCAGGAGGATTTTCACTCTCATCAGAAACTGAAATATTAATCGAAAAAGAATTATACTTACCGCCTAAATAAAAAGTGTTATAACCATAGTCATTTTTACCTTCTGCTTCTAATATAAACCCATTGCTTGAAGAATAATAATTTCCAACAGTATCAGTAGCGCCAGAATCAGCAATCTCGTTACAATTTCTTGAGGAAGTAGACTTAAGTGATGATAATTTTATTTTGAAAAAACAGGGTGAAGATGAGTTCCTGTTCCTCTTTGGCAAGCTGGGCAAGGCATCGGTGAAGCTTTTCGGTGATTAGCTTGTCCATTACCAAGTCCTCCACCGGAGGGGAAGAACGGTCCGGAATTACATCCTCTCCATTAGTTCCCTCGGCATCCAGTGCACTGTAATAAAACACGCCGTTTGCTGTATCTCTTTCTTCAAGATAGATTTCACGACGCTTCATACGGTAATAGGTCAGATATACTTCTTCATTGACTGGCACAAGCTGATCCTGTACCTTAATAAGGTGTTTTTTCTTTTCTGCCATATGGCTTGTCCTCCGTTTTCTGAAATTTTGATGGTGAGTCAAAATGTCAGAAGCGGAGGTGAGCGGCAGCGTGGTTTGGCTCTTGTTAGGCCGTTAAACCGCCTTGTTGGAACAAATTGTAAAATAAGCAGGAAATATGTCGAAAGAAAAAAGTCAGCACTGCGCTCATAGCGAAATGCTGACTTTTTTGAAATTGCTATATAAAGTTGTGGGGGCAGGAAGTGGTATGTAGGGAATCTGCTTTCTTTATTTCCACCTCCAAAAAAAGTAGAAGCTGTTAATGTTCATGGGACACCCCTCTTGCCAAAGTGGCAAAAGCCGGTATCCCGATTTCCTGCTTTTATGACAAAAACCTACAGATATACGAGTAGCCCGCCCTCAGTGAATATTGAGGGCAGGCTACGCATGGTTTTTGGCAGCCAGGCTATCGTAGCGTTTTATAAAACGCCTTAGACCCTGTGGCTTTGCGCCCCCGATTTTCAAAGGGTTTGCCCTTGGCTTTGTTATTTTGTTGTGACTATTTGCCTATCCAAATCGGGCAGTAACAGTTAAGTGGACATCTTGGCGCGAAGCGGGAATGTCATTATCAAAAAAGAAAGAGCCGATACCCTCCATAAATCTACGGGTTATCGGCTCTGCGTCTTAGCGTCTGGCTCTTTGATAACAGACATATTTAATTCTCGTATTGTAATTATGGTTTCCTGTTTGCATTTAGGACAAAATAGAGGGAAATTTTTTAATACTGTATCTTTCCGTATTTTAAGCCGAGTTTTACTTTTGCAAACAGGACATAATATCCATTCTATTTCCTCCATTATGACCTCCTATAGGGGTACCATCACACCCATTTTATTCTTGACTATAAACTCTTACGAAGGAGACAATAAATC
>JAXJRB010000145.1:0-5238 GCA_036310845.1 Lachnospiraceae bacterium
GCAAAGGACGTAAGGCTGGCAAATGCAGAACTGATTATTACATCGCCTTTTGGACGAACTTTGCATAGTGCAGCAATTTTGTCCAAAGAGTTAAATATAGATATGAAGGTTGAAACGGATTTACATGAATGGTTAGCAGATGCAGTTTCATATGATTTTTTACCGGATGATATTGCGGAAAAATCGTATAAAGCCTTAAGTGAGAATGAAGGCCGACATCCGATAGGAGAAACATGCTTATGGGAATCTGCGGAGCAGATGAAAAAACGTGTTATGAAAGTTTTGGATAAATATAAGAATTTTGATTCGGTGATTGTTGTTTGCCATGGAACACTAATGCAGTATGTTCTAGGGATACCACATCCTGAAAATGGGCAGATTGAAGTGTTAGCATATTGACAGGGAGGAAACTTTCAGTACTACGCTCTGTTGATGTGCTGATTTTTCTGCGATATACTCCTTCAAAAAGGAGTGTACTCTTATGGGTAGAGAAATTTATGACATCATCAATGACATGGCAGAAGTATTAAATGCATTGCAGATGCAGAAACTACAAGAGGTGTTGGTAAAACGGTTATCTGAAAATACTGTATCGGATTATTTGCAGACCACGAATGAGGAATTTCTAGATAGGTTTTTAACTGCGAAACATTTAGAAGGGTGTTCTGATAAAACGACACGCTACTATAGATGTAATATTGAAAAGATGTTGGATACAATAAATATTTCGGTCATAAAGATAACGACCGAGATGCTACGAAAATATCTTGTAGAGTATCAAATAATAAATAATTGTGGAAAGGTAACTATTGATAATATTCGTAGAAGCCTTTCCACTTTCTTTTCATGGTTAGAGGAAGAAGATTATATTATAAAAAGTCCGATGGAAAGAATTCATAAGGTGAAGACGGCTATTATTGTGAAAGACACCATTTCGGATGAGAAAGTTGAAATTCTCAGAGATAATTGTAATAATCTTCGTGATAGGGCGATGATTGATTTTCTGCTTTCGACAGGAATCAGAGTGGGTGAATTGGTAAGGCTTAACATTGAAGATATAGATTTTTCTGAGCGAGAATGTGTAGTTTATGGTAAAGGAGATAAAGAGAGAAAAGCATATTTTGATACTAAGACAAAAATTCATTTGTTGAATTATATTGAATCAAGGACAGATAATAATATTGCATTATTTGTGTCGTTAAACCAACCACACAGTAGACTAACTGAAAGCGGAGTGGAATTACGATTACGCGAGATGGGGAAGAAGTCAGGTGTGGAAAAAGTTCATCCACATAAATTTAGAAGAACTATGGCAACCAGAGCGATTGAAAAGGGAATGCCTATAGAGCAAGTACAGAAGATACTAGGACATGAACAGATAGATACAACACTAAGATATGCTATGGTAAACCAAAATAATGTTAAATTGTCGCACAGAAAATATATATCATAGATTGACTTGTAACGCAATTTGCGTTACAATAAAGAAAAATGGAGGTGCATATAATGGGAAAAACAGCAACATTAAATTTAAGAGTGAATCCGGATGTGAAAGAAAATGCAGAAAGTGTGTTAGCACAATTAGGAATACCAATGGCTACAGCAATAGATATGTACTTAAAACAAATATCATTGGTTGGTGGAATTCCATTTTCTGTAGTTTTACCTAAAACTGCTAGTACAGTAAATACAGAGTTGATGTCTGCGGAAGAGATACATCGAAAACTGAAAAAAGGTTATGCAGATATAGAAAAAGGAAATGTTGAAGATGCAGCAAGTGCGTTTGCAGCATTTAGAGAGAGGCACTAATGGAACAATACAAGGTAGAAATTACAAAAGAAGCATTACAGGATATGGAAGATATGTATAATTATATTGCGTTAGAACTACTTTCGCCTGAGAATGCAATGGGGCAATACAATCGGATTGCTGATGAAATATTAACCTTGGATACATTTCCACAGCGTTATAGGATTATGGATTCGGAACCAGAAAAGCAGATGGAACTACGACGAATGATAGTGGATAATTATTCTGTATTTTATACGATTCGTGCGGATAAAGTTATTGTAACTGATGTTTTATATACTGCATCGGATATTGAAGTGCGACTTTGAGGTGTGTAATTTTACGAAAGCATGCCGTAAGGTGTGTGAAGAGATATGTTTGCTAATCCCGGCTTTTTTGCAAGTGTTTCTAAGGTATTGTTGAACAGCTGACTGCGTAATACGATTGTGTGGCGCATTCTTTTGGATGAATAAAGCATGTATTGGCTTATTGTAAGCGAACCAATACTCGGTCAGGATATCCAGTGACTTCTGGGAAAGAATCGTATACCGATCAATGCGAGACTTTGATTTTCGCACATGCACTGTCATATTTCTTCTGGAAATATCGCAATAATCTAAAGATACCGCTTCAGAGACACGAAGTCCGGAGCCATACAATAGTGATAGAATAGCCTTGTATTTAATATTAACCACAAAGCTTAATAAATGATTTATTTCTTCGAGAGACAGAATGGTTGGAAGGTGATAATCCTCTTTCATACGGGGAATAACATCATCATCCCAGGGGGGGTGTAAAACCCTGCGGAAAAAGAAATGAATTGCTGAGTTGTAGTGATTCAGCGTGGTTGCAGCAATTGATTCCTGCTTGTAGGTTTTGGTAGAACTGTCTGCCAGGTTACGAAGCTTTGCTTCAATTAATAATTGTTCAATATATGATTCGTACATAAATACCCTCCGTAAAATAAATGAAATGTTAATTCGATTCACATATCTTTACGGTGGTGCATTTGCAAAATAAAACTGCGCCATAGCCTTCGCAGGCCATCGCGCAGCGATTTTTATTTGAATTTGGAGGTGAGTTTTAATGCAAGATATAATTGCAAAATTAACAGCAAAAGATGATAAATATGCTTGTGCCATTGCTGATAAAATCATATCCGAAAGTCAAGATACTGATAAATGGTATGAATTTTTTGATGCGTTTGCGTCCCTGCTTAACCATCCAAAGTCATTAGTAAGAAATCGTGTGTTGTATATTCTTTCTGCTAATGCACAGTGGGACGATGAAAATCGTTTTGATGCAATAATATCAGAGTATCTTTCCTATGTTACGGACGATAAGCCGATTACTGCGAGACAATGTATAAATGCTCTTGCACAGGTGGGAGTGGCAAAGCCACAATATATTCCGAGAATATTATTATGTTTTCAAGAAGCCGATTTATCAAAGTATAAGGACAGTATGCGTCCGCTGATTGAACGAGATATGACGGAAACTAAAAAAGCATTGATAGAGCAACTTTGAATTTGTAGAGGTGAAAAATTATAACTAAGATGTATGAGGCAGGAAATCATTTATTAGTATGTGCAGAGTACTCAGACCCTGAATTGCATAAGCATAATGCAGCACATATTATGATTTCTTTAGATGATAAAATAGATATAATGACGAGAAGTGAAAGGAAAAAGTGCCATGGAATTGTAATTCCATCAGGGGTAGAACATACTGCTAATACAGATAAGAATAAGGTGTTAATATTTTTGTTTGATAATACAACTACTATTGCAAAGCAGATAAAAAACCTAGCCATATTATCAGATGAAGCAGTAAATGAAGTTATAAAGGCATATTATTGTTTTGAGAACGGTGACAAATCAAATTCTTGTTACAGAGAATTTATAGAGTGTGTTTATAAGTGTGCAAATTTAAGTATAGTAGAAAATATAGTTCTAGATAATAGAATAAAGTCTGCGATAACATATATACAATCAAACTTACATGAGCAAATAACTTGTAGTGATGTGGCAAACCATATTTTCTTATCAGAGGGAAGATTTTCTCATTTGTTCAAGGAACAGGTAGGAATGACATTCTCTGCTTATCTTATTTATCAGCGAATTATGAAAACTTATACTGAAATAATAAATGGTAAATCTATAACTGAGGCATCTATTGAAGCGGGATTTTCAAGTTCAACTCATTTTGCTGAAACGAATAAAAGAATTTTTGGATTATCTGCAAGTGCTATAAAAAAAGATCTTATTTTTTACAAGATAGCAGAAATATGAAAGTAATACATAATGACTTACGATAAATTAATCATAGATTAATTGAAGGGAGTCAAAAAATGAAAAAAGCGATACTAATATATGCTTCAAAACATCATGGAAATACATATAAATTGGCAAAAGCAATTTCAGAAAAATATGAAATTGCAATGATTGATGCCACGAAAGAATCTATTGTTGATTTACAGGAATATGAGGTAATTGGATTCGCATCAGGAATAGATTTTGGAAAGTTTTATGAAGAAATCGAGAATTTTGCAGAAGCAAATTTGCCAATAAAAAAGGAAGTGTTTCTTTTATACACATGTGCAATGGAAAGAAAAGGATTTACAAATTCTATAAGAGAAATAGCATTAAAAAAAGATGCAATTATTTTAGGGGAATATGGTTGTAAAGGATATAATACATATGGACCATGGAAGGTTATTGGTGGGATGAATAAAAAACATCCAACTGAAGTTGAAGTAAAGTCAGCAGTTGAATTTTTTGATAAAATATATGGGCTTTAATTTGTAGAGGTTTTCTAATGAAAAAAATAGATATAAAAAAGATTTCAAAAAGATATTCTGTAAGAAAACTTAATTTAAATGATGTACAAATGATTTATACATTTTGCAAAAAAATACACAGTATTATAAATATTGTGGCAAAGAGCTTTCTATTGAGCTAATAGAGAAAGATTTAGAAATTACTCCTCCAGGAATTTCGCTTGAACAAAAGTACTATGTTGGTTTTTGGGATAATGATAAGATCGTTGCAGTAATGGATTTAGTAAATGGATATCCAACTTATGATTATGTGTATATTGGATTTTTTATGATGGAATGTGAATTACAAGGGAATGGAATTGGTAGTAAAATAGTTTCTGAATTACTTGAATATTTATCTGAGCAAGGATTTCAAAAATGCCAATTAGGAATAGATAAGAATAATCCTCAATCAAATCATTTTTGGAGAAAAAATGGTTTTGAAGTAATTAAGGAAGTAGAGATAGAAGAAGGAATTATTTTAGCGGCAGAGAAACAATTATAATTTACAAATTTCAGTACTACGCTCTGTTGATGTGCTGATTTTTCTGCGATATACTCCTTCAAAAAGGAGTGTACTCTTATGGGTAGAGAAATTTATGACATCATCAATGACATGGCAGAAGTATTAA
>JAXJRB010000146.1:0-35614 GCA_036310845.1 Lachnospiraceae bacterium
CGTTTGGAAAGTGTGAATAAAAGGTGAACTTTTGAATGTTTGGAATGTGTAGCGCTTATTATTTTGTCATATGGTGGATTTCCTGATATACTTGTGTTTATGGAAAACTTCTTTTCAAAGATTAAAATTAATAAGATTGTAAAAGAAATTGCGAATGATAAATCACGAATGCTAAAGAAACCAGGTTTATTTTATAGAGAAAGTGATGAGCCGAGATTAAGAAAAGCAATAGATGAATATGCAGCCATAGGAGAGAATTATATGGTTTCAGATCAGTGCGTTGGATGCGGTGCGTGTGTGCGGGTATGTCCTGTAAATAATATAGTTATGGTTGATGGAAAACCTGATTTTGGGCATGAGTGTCAGCAATGTATGGCGTGTATCCAATGGTGTTCTTGTAAAGCGATAGACTATGAAAATAAAGCATTTAAAAGGAAAAGGTATCATCATCCGGAGATAAATAGAAACGATATGCAGTAAAGAATAGCTAGAAGGAGAAAATAAATGGGGACAAAAGCAAAAAATAAGGAAAAGAACATAATGGATGATTCAACGCTGGAATTTCAACAGTTAATGATGCAGTATGATTGTGCTATGTTAGAAGTAAAAACAAAGCTTGAGGTATTAAATAAAGAGCTTTCTTTAGTACATAGTAGAAATCCATTTGAATCAATTAAGTGTAGAATCAAGTCACGGGACAGTATTCTTGGAAAGTTAGAAAGACGCGGATTGGAATTTTCGGTTGAGAACATTGAAAAGGAATTGAATGATATTGCCGGAATACGTGTGATTTGCTCGTTTCCGGAGGATATATATATGCTGGTAGATTGCTTGCTACAACAGGATGATATTGTTTTGATTGAGAAAAAAGACTATATTAATAATCCAAAGCCAAATGGCTATCGAAGTCTGCATCTGATTTTAGATATTCCTATTTTCATGACAAAAGAGAAGAAGCACATGCGTGTAGAAGTGCAGTTCCGTACTATTGCCATGGACTTTTGGGCAAGTCTTGAACACAAAATGAAGTATAAGAAGCATATTGAAAACGCAGAAAGTATATCTGAAGAATTGAAATATTGTGCTGATTTAATTAGTCAGCTTGACAGGCGTATGGAACAGATTCGTAACAGAATCGATTCCCATACCACCTATAAAGCTTCCGGAGTGATTAAGTCGGAGTAGAAATATCACGATATTCTTTTGGAGACATGCCGTATTCTTTTTTGAAAGCACGAAAAAATGCGGAATAATCATGAAAACCATACATTTCATACGTAGTACTAATGGAAGAACCACCTAAGATTGCATCCTTACAGGCTTGCAATCTTTTTTTTGTAATGTATTGATGTAAAGGCAAACCTATATTGTCCTTAAAAGAATGAGAAATATAGTATTTGCTAACAAAAAATTCCCTTTCAAGTCGCTCTAACGATAAGTCTTCGTTTAGATGAGTTGTAATAAAATCACAAATAGCCTGATGTAAATCCTTTGGGTGGGAAATGTCGGTTGCATGATTACGCTCATAAATCATGCGATTTAAGTGTAAAATAAGAGTGTTTACTTGTAAGGAAACTTTCGCATCCTTGCCGAAACGAGAACCTTTTACCTCTTCAATGAGGGAATAAATGTGGGATTGCAGATGATTAAAGGCAATAACATCGTTGGAAAAAAGATATTGGTGTGTGGTAGCCACATATTGCATTAAAAAAGCATAATCTAAAGAAGCCTGCATTAAACGATTACAATAATCGGTGCTAATCCACAGAATAAAACGGCGGTATGGTGTAGTGTTATCTAAAAAAACAGGATAATGCTCGACACCGGGCGGAATGAGAAGAAAGTCTCCGGATTTGATTGGATGAGGTTTTCCTTCTACGTAAATGGTAACATTACCCTCTAAAAAGAAATAAAATTCATAATAGTTATGGGTGTGGGCAGTAACGGTATTTAGGGGCATATCGTTATAGTAATAGATTTCAAAATCTTTGGAATACATGTATTGTCTAGTGTTGAATGCAGTTTGTAACTCTTTTTTATGCATAGGAACTCCTTAAAATAGTCATGATATGGTACTAAGAGGAAAAGTTCGTGTGTTTCATGCTTACATGATAATACAGAATTCATGAGACTAAAAACATGAGTAAATAGCCCTAGTAATTTTATGATACTTCCTCATAGCAATTTTTGCAATGTTGACAACAAAATATTCAATGGTTTTCATAATATGCATTGTTTAATATAGAAATACAAGAAAAGGAATAAAAAAATGTGATTTTTGCCTTGTAATTATGAAGGTACGGAATAATTACGATTTATATATAGTTTAAGGAGGATTTCATTATGCAGATGACATTAAGATGGTATGGCAGTAAGCATGACACAGTAACATTAGAGCAGATTAGACAGATTCCGGGGGTTAAGTCTGTTATTACAACCTTGTATGACTCTGTACCGGGAGAAGCATGGTCCGTAGAGGACATCCGTGCGATGAAGCAGGAGGTAGAAGCAGCGGGATTAACAATTGCCGGTATTGAGAGTGTTAATATTCATGATGCAATTAAAATCGGTTCTCCTGACAGAGAGCATTATATTGAGAATTATATTACTACGTTAGAAAGGCTTGGGCAGGAAGGTATTCGTATGGTGTGTTACAACTTTATGCCTGTGTTTGACTGGACAAGAACAGAGCTTGCAAGAAAAAGAGAAGACGGTTCCACCGTACTTGCTTACACGCAGTCAGCAGTCGATGCGATTGAACCGGAGAAGATGTTCGAATCTATCGCGGGTGATATGAACGGGACAGTTATGCCAGGATGGGAGCCGGAGCGAATGGCAAAAGTAAAAGAATTGTTTGAATTATACAAGGATGTTGATGATGAAAAGTTATTTGAGAACTTAAAATACTTCCTTGAGAGAATTATGCCTACTTGTGATAAATATGATATTAACATGGCAATTCATCCGGATGATCCTGCATGGAGTGTATTTGGACTTCCAAGAATTATTATTAATAAGGACAATATTCTTCGTATGATGAAGATGGTAGATAATCCACATAATGGTATTACTTTCTGCTCTGGCTCTTATGGAACCAATCTTGAGAATAATCTTCCGAATATGATTCGTTCTTTAAAGGGAAGAATTCACTTTGCACATGTAAGAAACTTAAGATTCAATACGCCTACGGACTTTGAAGAGGCGGCACATCTTTCCGATGATGGAAGCTTTGATATGTATGAAATCATGAAGGCGTTATATGATATTGGTTTTGAAGGACCAATCAGACCTGATCATGGAAGGATGATTTGGGGTGAAGTTGCAATGCCGGGATATGGTTTGTATGACAGAGCTTTAGGAGCGACATATCTTAATGGATTGTGGGAAGCAATTACGAAGAGTAGTTCTAAGCAGGCATAAGAAATGCCTGCAAGAACTACTAAAGCTTCGTAAAGGAAGAGTAGTTCTAAGCAGGCATAAGAAATGCCTGCAAGAACTACTAAAGCTTCGTAAAGGAAGAGTAGTTCTAAGTAGGCATAAGAAATGCCTGCAAGAACTACTAAAGCTTCGTAAGATTTGACGAGAGAATATAGGAGGGATTATACGTGAAACTGACAAATACAGGTATCAAAGAAAATAGAAAAGCATGGGAGGCGGCAGGATATAATCTTCCGAACTTTGATATAGAGGCAGTAAAAAAGGAAACTCATAACAAGCCGGAATGGATTCATTTTGGAGCAGGTAATATCTTTCGTGCCTTTCAGGCAAATGTTGTGCAGGAGCTGTTGAATGCAGGAAAGTTAGAAACAGGCTTAATTGCAGCAGAGGGGTTCGATTATGAGATTATTGAAAAGATGTATAAGCCACATGATAATCTTGGAATTCTCGTAACCTTAAAGGCAGATGGAAATGTAGAAAAGACGGTTGTTGGAAGTATTATGGAGGCACTGACGGTAGATAGTGACAATGAAGAGGATATGGAAAGATTAAAGGAAATCTTTCGAAATCCAAGCTTAAAGATGGTAAGCTTTACTATTACCGAAAAAGGATATAGTCTTGTGGATGGAAAGGGAGTATACCTTAGTGCAGTACAACAGGATATGGAGCAGGGAACAACAAAGCCTGTAAGCTATATCGGAAAAGTTGTTGCTTTATTATATGAGCGTTATAAGGCGGGGGCATTACCAATTGCCATGGTAAGTATGGATAACTGTTCTCATAATGGCGATAAGCTTTTTATGGCAGTGCATGCTTTTGCAAAAGAATGGGCAGAAAAAGGACTTGTAGAAAAAGAATTTCTAGCGTATATATGTGATAAAAGTAAGGTAAGCTTCCCTTGGTCTATGATTGATAAGATTACACCAAGACCAGATGCATCCGTAGAAGAAATCTTAATGAATGATGGAATTGAGGGCTTAGAACCTGTCATTACCAGTAGGAATACTTATGTAGCACCATTTGTTAATGCGGAAGAATGTCAGTATCTTGTTATAGAAGATGCCTTTCCAAATGGAAGACCTTCCTTAGAAGAAGGTGGTATTATCTTTGCAGAAAGAGAAGTGGTTGATAAAGTAGAAAAAATGAAGGTTTGTACCTGTTTAAATCCGCTGCATACGACACTTGCTGTATTTGGTTGTTTATTGGGATATGAGCTGATTTCCAAGGAAATGAGCAATCCTATATTGAAAAGATTAGTGGAAATCATTGGATACGAAGAGGGGCTTCCTGTAGTTGTAGATCCAGGAGTAATCGAACCAAAGAAGTTTATTGATGAGGTTGTAAATGTGAGAATTCCCAATCCATTTATGCCAGATTCGCCACAAAGAATTGCGACCGATACATCACAGAAGTTAGGAATACGTTTTGGAGAAACAATCAAAGCGTATCAAAATTCAGACTCATTGGAAGTAAAGGATATTAAGAGAATTCCACTTGTATTTGCGGGGTGGCTTAGATACCTTATGGGAATCAATGACAATGGGGAAAAATTTGAATTAAGTTCAGATCCAATGCTTGAAACGCTATGTCCATATGTGGCTGAACTAAAGTTTGGTGATACAGAAGTTCATGAAAGTGTTGCGCCGATTTTAGAAAATGAGAAGATATTTGGGGTTAACCTGTATAAGGTAGGCCTGGGGGGACTGGTAGAACAGTATTTTGTAGAAATGCTTGCAGGAAAAGGTGCTATTATTAATACGCTAACGAAATATGTATAAGTAGAGGAACTAAGAGTAATGAAGTGCAACTATGAAGGCATGGAATAAGTACGAATAAAAAATGGAAAAGTACCGGAAGCAAAACCGGTACTTTTTGGTGGTAAGTATTTTATTAGAATGAATATAAATAAAATTATTGAGCTATGTATAAGCTTTGGAATTCTTGATAAGGGCAAGGTTTACCCCAATAGTAACCTTGACAGTAGTCAGGAGAAAGCTTGCTCATTTTTGCTAATTCATCATTGGTTTCAATGCCTTCAATACACATCTTTAAATTCAGGCTATGAACCATATTGCTCATAAGTGAAAGTAGCTGATATTCATAATCATTCTGTAGAGCCTTTAAGGTAAAGGAACGATCAATTTTGATAATGTCCGGCTTTAGTTCATTCAGATAATGGAAGTTGGAATATCCAGTTCCAAAATCATCTAATGCTAAACGAATACCATTATTTTTTAGGTTTGCCACTAATTTTATGACACGACTGTCAGATTCCAAAATCCCGCTTTCTGTTAGCTCGATAATAACATTAGAAGTATCAATTCCATGCATATCTACAGCAGAGATAATCTCGTTAATAATATTACTTTTCATGACTTGTATATAAGAAATATTAATACTGATATGGAAATCAGGCATTAGACTCTGAAATTCCCGACAAATGGTTAACGAGCGATGCAACATCCATTTTCCAGCAGGCATAATCAAACCAGTTTCTTCCAGTAATGGGATGAATTCAAAAGGTGAAATCATACCAAACTCTTCTGTGCGGAAACGCATTAAAGCTTCCGCCCCATAAATGCGATTGGTGGTAGAATCAAATACCGGCTGCAAATAAGCTTCGAAACCTTCAAAATCATGAGTTACAGACTGTCTTAATAGTTGTGTTATTCTTTTTCGACGTAAAAATTTATCATAATCGGCTTGCTCAAAAATATATGCGCGGTTTTTGCCAGCTCTTTTTGCCTCATTTAGCGAAAACTCTGATAATTTCATAACATCAGAGAAGGTACGGCCTTTCATAGTTTTGCATGGAAGAATGCCACTAGAAATAGTAAATACAGCTTCATAATGATTTGCTTCTACAAATGCATCCACAGTCTGGCGGATGAGCTTATACTGTGCGATAGCATGCTTTATATTGGTGCATTGTGTATCTAACAGGATAAACTCATCAGCAACGGCACGAAACAAAAGCTGACCTGTTTTGGTGCAGGATGAGATACATTCGGCTGTTCGGCGAAGCACCATGTCACCATAGTCGCTACCAAGCTTTTCGTTTACTTCCTTAAAATCATCTAATCCGAGGCGAAGAAGATAGCCTTGTTGAAGTGTATAGGAATGATCCTGTAAGTGTTGTTGTAAGCCTGTAATGCCTAACAAACCACTGACATTATCAGCTTTTTGCTTTACTCCGATTTCATTGATACAACCAATCATATAGGCAGGCTTTCCGGCTTCATGAATGGCGTAGCCTCTGCAATTAACCCAAATTGGCTGACCAGAGGTAGATAACCAACGGTATTGCATGTTATGGAAATCCTTTTTTCCATTCATTATGAGAGCAATGTCTTCATTAAGATCATATAGGTCAACCGGGTAAACGAATTTCTTATGAGTGGCAATTACATTATTGAATTCATTGCTAGGAAGAGCAAAACGCTCAACGGCATGTGGTGAAATATAGTAGTAATCGTTAGTAAAGTCATATACATATAGATAGTCATCCATACAAGGATGAAGCAAATCAATAATTTTACTAAGATGGGATACGGATAATTGGTCAAAAAACTGTTCCATGTGTTCCTCCTCAGGTCTAAAAACTAAAAACCTTTTGCATTAACATTATATGTGATATTTTCTGACAAAGCAAGAAATAAGTACAATTGAATTGTAAAAAAGTGTGTTCAAATCAATGTTGATAAAATGTTGCAATAGATAATGTGCATAGATGTTGTAATGTGCGATGCATTTATGGTATGGTTGATAGGTAAAATCTAGATAAGAAAGGTATGGTTAGGAATTTATGAAAAAAGAAAATCTGTGGTTATCTTATCATAATGAAGATAAAAAGGAATTAAACAGAATCTGCGACTGGTATAAAAAATGTCTTGATGAAGGTAAGACGGAGCGTGAGTGTACCGATTTGGTTGTGAAAATGGCAAAAGAGCATGGATATCAGGACCTTTTCCAGCTAATTAGAGATGGAAAAAAGGTTCAGCCAGGAGACAAGCTTTATGCCGTGCAGATGAAAAAGTGTGTAGCTTTGTTTCGTATCGGAGAAGAACCGATTTCTAAAGGTATGAATATTTTGGGAGCGCATATTGACTCTCCAAGAATTGATGTAAAACAGAATCCGTTATATGAAACGGAAGGGTTTGCGTATTTGGATACCCATTATTATGGGGGGATTAAGAAATATCAGTGGACTGCGACACCTCTAGCAATACATGGAACGGTAGTAAAGAAGGATGGAACAGCGGTAAATATAACAATTGGTGAGAAAGATGATGATCCGGTTTTTGTGATTACTGATTTGTTAATTCATTTGGCAGCAGAACAAATGACAAAGAAGGCAACAGAAGTAGTAACCGGAGAAAATTTGGACTTATTAATCGGCAACTGCCCGATTGAAAAAGCAGAGGATATGGAGAAAGAGGAAAAGGAAGCGGTAAAGGCAAATGTCTTAAAACTTTTACAGGATATGTATGGTATTGAAGAAGAAGATTTCCTTTCAGCAGAGCTTGAAATCGTTCCTTCCGGAAAGGCAAGAGATTGTGGATTTGATAGAAGTATGGTTCTTGCATACGGACAGGATGATAGAATCTGTGCATTTACCTCTCTGTTGGCAATGTTAGAGGTAGAGGCGCATAAGCGTACGTTGTGCTGTCTGCTTGTAGATAAGGAAGAAATCGGAAGTGTGGGTGCAACAGGCATGCATTCCCAGTTTTTTGAGAATATGGTAGCGGAGCTCCTTGCTATGACAGAAGGTGATTCTCAGCTTTTACTTCGTCGTGCACTGATGAATTCCAGAATGCTTTCTTCTGATGTTAGTGCAGGCTTTGATCCACTTTATGCAAGTGTATTTGAGAAGAAGAATGCAGCGTTTCTTGCAAAAGGTGTTACCTTCAATAAATATACAGGTAGCAGAGGAAAGAGCGGTTCCAATGATGCAACAGCGGAATACATTGCAGACCTAAGAAGAGTGATGGATGAAGCAGGAGTACGTTATCAGTTCGCAGAGCTTGGAAAGGTAGATGCAGGTGGTGGCGGAACAATTGCTTATATCATGGCTGAGTATGGCATGAATGTTATTGACAGTGGTGTTGCCGTATTAAATATGCATGCACCGTATGAGATAAGCAGTAAGGCAGATATATATGAAGCAGTAAAGGGATATAAAGCATTTTTAGAGTGGTAATAGTATAAAGAAATGGCAAGAATTTTGTGAGAAATTCTTGCCATTTCTTTATATTTTATGATAAACTCGTTCGGTTTGTAAGCGTTTTTCGAAATCAGTCTTTGATAGCGGTCCATCAAACAGAAAACCTTGAACAGCAGAGCATTGAAAGGAGCGAAGCAGTTGAGCCTGTTCTATTGTTTCGACACCTTCACAGATTACTTGCATATCCAAATCGTTAGCCAAATTAATAACGGTTTTGATAATAATTTCGTTAGAGCGTTTATTTGTCGTATTAGGATTTTGATTTAAAAAGGATTTATCAAGCTTAATAGTATCTACATTCAAATCCTTTAAAAGCGTTAAGGAAGAGTAACCTGTTCCAAAATCATCAAGAGAAGTATGTACACCGTGTGCTTTCATAGTATCGACAAAGTTGGTAAGTGATTCGAAATCTTCATAACCACAGGTCTCTGTTAACTCTATTTCAATGTAGCTGGTATCAATCTGATAGCGATCCAGTATTCTTAAAATGTCTTTTGCAAGATTCTTATTATGAAGATGAAGCTTTGAAAAGTTTGTAGAAACTCGTACAGGTTCAATCCCCATATCCAGCCAGTGACGTAAATCACGACACACATTTTCTAAAACATAAAAATCAAGAATGCAAATGGTTCCTTCTTTTTCTAGAATAGGAACAAATTCGGAAGGGAAGATAACTTCTTTTATTCTATCCCAACGAGCAAGAGCTTCACAACCACATAAGGTTTGATTATCGAGTGTTACCTTTGGCTGATAATAAACAGAAAATTCGTTATTTTCAATAGCACCAGTAAAAGAATGCGAGATTTCCTTATCATGAATATAGCTCTCCATCATCGCCTCACGAAACCATATAGCATTATGGTGCTGAGATGATTTTGCAAGGAAGCCGGCAACTGTTATTCGATTGATGATATCATTCATGGTGTCTTTGGGGTTGATAGCATAAAGACCTGCTCTTGAGGATAAGTCAAAGGTGTTAACAAAGTCATCTAACTGGATGTGAACACGGATAGAATAAAGCGAATCTAACAAAGCATCAACACGCTCCTTTTTAACAAGCAGGGCATAATTATCACACCCGAGCCGAGCAAATACTTCATCTGGCAGGAGCAATGCTTGAATACGGTGTGCGTATTTACACATTGTATCATTTCCATGTGTAAAACCAAAGCGTTGGTTGATGTAACGAAAACCTTTAATATTTAAGAAAACTCCAGTATAATTAGATTGTATGCCTTTCTCGCATAAAGAGGTTCCCTGTTTTATAAATCCGGCAGTATTTAAAATGCCGGTAAGTGAATCTGTATAATTAAAATTCATATGTATAACTCTCTCTTACAATGACATGTGACATAAACAATATAACATTTAAGAAGCATACATGCAATGTCTGTGAAAAAAAATGCTCAAATATGTAAGGTTTGTACAAAATATAGACGTTTTCTCAAAGTTTATTTTGCATTATACCTTTTCATTTATTTGATTTCAGTGTATGCTTTATATAGACTGACAATTGAAAAGGGGATTTTGTTTATGGCGGTAAAAATTTTTGCAATGACACACAAAGAATTTGATGTACCTAAGGATGCAATGTATATACCGCTCCATGTAGGACATAAGCAGGCAAAACTTGACTTTGGCTATAGGGGAGATGATACAGGGGATAATATTTCACATTTAAACTGTTATTATGCAGAGTTATCCGGTGTTTACTGGGTATGGAAAAATTATCATGATGCAGAGTATGTGGGAATCTGTCATTATCGCAGATTTTTGACTAATGAAGATGGTTATGTTTTCACAGAAAAGCAATACGAAGAGATTTTGCAGGAATATGATATTATTACAACAAAGCAGTTGGAATTACCCAATTCCTATCATTATGGTTTTGGGGCACATCATAAGGTGGAAACGCTGGATGAAACAGGAAGAATTATACATGAAAAGTATCCGGAATACTACGAAGCCTTTGTTGATTTAGTACATAAAAATAAGACTTATTTTGGAAATATTATGGTGGCTAAAAAGCAGTTGTTTGACGAGTATGCTTCATGGCTGTTTGATATCTTTTTTGAACTGCAAAATAGAATAGACTTAACTTTTGAAGATGATTATCATAAACGTGTATTTGGTTTTATTTCGGAATTTCTTCTTTACGTGTGGGTAACGGTGAAGCAGCTGAAGGCATGTGAATGTCGTGTTGCGATTATTGGAGAGAAAATGGAAACACGGGAAATAAAAGACAGGATGGCAGAATATTTTGCAGTTAAGGATATTGAAGGTGCTAAGAGCTATTTTGCACAATGCCTGAAAATTCGTCCGGATGTATTAATGGAAGCTTCGGATATTACAGGAGAGTGTAAACTCTGTTTGCAGGCAGTATCTACGGCGAATTTGGAGATGGAGAGTAAGGGGACCTGTTTTTTAGATGAACGAAGGGAATATCAGAAAGTAATTTGCTTTTTGCGCAAGCTGAATGAAATTGTACAGAAAGTGATTCGTAAAGAAATGGCACAAATTGAGGAAGATAGAGCATGGCTTGCAAAGGAAAAAGTAAGTGATATTGCGTTACTTGCTGCAATTCGTATTCATGCAAGCAGTGAAGAGGATGGTAATTATGTGTGGGAAAGATTGAACGTTATGCAAAGGAAATAGAAATGTGATAAAATAGTACATATGACACATTTTGTACTTTTTAAGGATAGGGATTAATATGGAATATATTTATGGCATGATAGATATGCTGGGAGTGATAATATGCTTTTTCTGCTGTGTCAGTGTGTTACAAGAAAAAACATCAGATAATCAAAAGAATCTGCTGATGGCATATGCGTGTGGATTCCTTTCGTCGATTGCTAATGCGTTGGAGTTTTATGCGCGTAGTGAAGAGATGGCGATTACGGCGGTAAAAATTGGTTATGTTGGAAAAGCATTTATTATGATTTTTATTCTACTTTTTGTGGAAGGATTTAGTAAGATTAAAATTTCCAGACATTTGATTAAAGTATTTACCGTGTTTAATATCATTGTTGTAGTAGCTATTTTGAGCTGTTACGACACATTGTTTTTTTATAGTTCAATAAGTCATAAAATCTTAGAAAATGGAAGAGTAGTACTGGTATTAGGTAAAGGCATTTTATATTATGCATGGATATTGGAGTTATTGTTCTGTTTGTTTTTTTATGGTGGTGTTGTGGTGTATGAATTTATACGTACACCTAAGAACATGGAAAAAGACCGTTTACGTTTGTTATTATTGATTCTGTCAGCAACAGCACCGATTATTATGATAGTACTGTTCGGATTTACCAATTTTCTTCAGGACTTTGATCCGACAACATTGGCTATTGTTATTGCAGAGGTATTCATTCTGATTGATGTGAGAATATATGGTTTGCTGGATACCATTCAGCTTGCGAAGGATCATGTGCTAGAGGATACCAAGGATGGACTTATTGTGGTAGACCGTAAGAAAAAGGAAGTACTATATAGTAATCCTATGGCAAAAAATCTAGTGCCGGAGATTGACAGTGAGAATCCACAAAATGCGATAAAACGTATTTTCATGAATGATGAAAATGTTTTTGAACAGGATGGAAGACATTATGAGATTCGTCTTTCAGAGATTAAGGGAAGTGAACAGGATAATATTCGGGGCTATCTGGCATGGATATTTGATATGACCTTCATTAATCAATACACAAATGAGATGATTCGTTTAAAAGAAGAGTCAGAGCAGGCAAGTCATGCAAAGACGAATTTCCTGGCACATATGTCGCATGAAATCAGAACGCCAATGAATGCAATTGTAGGATATGCGGATTTGGCATTACGTAATGAAGATTCCAATCAGATAAAGAATTATTTGAAAAATATTAAAACAGCATCTCATACATTGGTTCATCTGATTAATGAAATACTTGATATTACTAAGATTGAAACGGGGAAGATGGAGCTTGTAAATATCAATTATCGCTTTGATTCCCTAATGGAAGAGCTTTATTCTATGTTAGGTGCACAAGCTTCCAAGGTAGGATTGGTGCTTCGTATGGAGATAGACAAAAGGATTCCACTGTGTTTGTTTGGCGATAGAGCTAAGATGCAGGAGATTTTGACAAATCTTATTAATAATGCCATAAAATATACAGAAGAAGGAACCATAACCGTGCGTATATTTGAAAAGGAACGTACGCAACAGCATATCATGCTTTGCATTGAAGTGGAAGATACAGGAATTGGTATTGAAGAAAAGAATTTTGATAAGGTATTTGCTAAGTTTGAACAGTTTGATAAAGAACGAAATTATCAAATAGAGGGAAGTGGACTTGGTCTCTCTATAGTAAAAAGCTTTGTAGAGATGATGGATGGTAATATTGTTTTTGAAAGTGAATATGAAAAGGGAACAAAATTTATCATTCACTTATGGCAAGGCATAGGAAATGAGTTGGATGTTAAGCAAGAAAAGAATGAAGAAAAAGAAGTGATTTTTTATAATGGAAACGTCCTTATTGTAGATGATAATGAATTGAATCGAGATGTGGCACAAGGAATATTTGAACTTTTTGGAATTGAAGCAGATACGATAGTATCGGGTAAGAATTGTTTGGCACTATTACAGGCAGGTAAGCAGTATGATATTATTTTTATGGACCACATGATGCCGGATATGGATGGTGTAGAAACCTTGCATGCGATTCGAAAAATGGGTGGAATTTTTAAGGAACTACCGATTGTCTTGCTTACAGCCAATGCAGTTAGTGGCGTGAAGGAAGAGATGATAGAGGAAGGCTTCGATGATTTTCTTTCAAAACCAATCGATATTGAAGAATTGCAATGTGTATTAAGAAAATATTTAAGCATAAAGGAACAAAAATGAGCGGATAAATGCCGCTCATTTTTGTTGAGTAATAGGAAAATGCTGTTACATAGTGGTAGTTAAACAAGAATTTCGTAAGAAATTCTTGCCAAAGTGTGTGCGCTGGACCACACGATTTTTTAAATATTAGGAAATTGCTGTTACATAGTGGTGGTTAAACAAGAATTTCGATAGAAATTCTTGCCAAAGTGCGTGCGCTGGCACGCACTATTTTTAGTAAATTCCTCGTATTCCGGAATCTGAATCCAAAGTATTCATATTGTAAAGTAATAACACATCTGTCACGCTAGGGTGATCTTCGATAAAGGAAGATGGTCCCTGCTTATAATATCGGGTATCGAATACATATATTTTTTGGAAATGATGAGTCAGAAATGGAACCATGGAATTTGCATAGCTGTCTTTTATTAAGACTAGTTCACGGTCAGATTCTGCGTTTTCATTTGTAATCTCAATTAAGGTATGCAAATTATTTAAAAACAAAGAGTATTTGTCCTTCTGTAAAACATAATCGAGATTATAAAGACTATCTGTAATTTCCCCTGTATCCGTATAATGTACAGTCAGTACATCTGCAGGATTCGTGTAAAGCGTAATAGAATCGGCTTTGTGAGTATAATCATTCACCTTGGAGTATATTGTGCCATAAAACGTATCCGTAACAGTTTCTGCGGTCATATCATTTAGAGAAACCGGTGTAAAACCTTTTGCATCGCAGAAAGCCAGATAGCCTTGATAAGCACCATACGTAGTCCAATGGTGGTCTGTATAGTAGAAAAGCTGTCCTGATTCAGATGCCTGTGATAAATAGCTGCTACAATCAATTCCGGGAATACCAGATTTTTCATAGATAATGTTAGCGGTATCCATCTGATTGATAGCAGGTGCATTTGCAGGTAATTTATCAGTTAAGATAGCGTGAGCCGTTGGGATTAGCATTAAGCTTGTGTCAACATTTGGAGAAGCTATTTTTTTATGGAACTTCTGAAAAGTATCGGCAATACGCTCTGTGTTAACTGGTGTATCATAGACTTCAATGAGATATTCATCTTTTCCGATATAAACGTGATTAATTTCTTTTTTGCCAAGGCAAATTTCGGTACCGGCTTTTAAGCCCATAAAGAAGTTTCGCAATGGAAAGTGGTCAGAAAGCCATGTGCCGATATCTTCCATATATTCGCCACTTCTTATATTTTCCCATGAAAGGGAAGGGAATTTGGCTAAATAACGGTTCTCATTTTCAGAGAAATTCTGCTTCGGTGAGAGCAGAAAGGTGATGGATAGTACCAGAACACCGCCTGCAAGTAAAGTCGATGTCAAGGTACGAAGTTTCTTATTTTGAATCATATGAATACCAAGTCCTTCTAAAATTCATTAAATTTTAACAAAAAAATATATAATCGGTACAATGCATTCACTTCATCAGAAACGGAAGTAAAGGAATGGATTGTAAGTGTCGTTAACCAAATATGCAGTGGCAAGTAGAAACAGTGCCATATACCCGAGCATAGAAAGCGCAGATGTTATGGTAGTAACTGCTGTTCCCATGCAGGAGATTTTGGCTTTAAGCCATGGATAAACTGGAAAGGCAAGAATACAAGAAGCTATTAGCACAACACCATAATTTCCTAAGTACCAGAACACTTCTGTGCCAAATAATGGATTACCTGCCATACCAAGCATAGAGGTTAAATAGGTTCTCAATGCAGCCATATCATCAAAGGTAAAGATAACGAAACCAAATACGACAATAAGGAGTGCATACAAATGTTGCACAAGCTTAGGTAGCTTTGCAAGACCTTTTCCCCATACAAACTTTTCAAACGCAAGGAGGATACCATAGTAAATACCCCATAAAACAAAGTTCCAAGCAGCTCCATGCCAAAGCCCTGTTAAAAACCATACTACAGCCATATTTCGAAGTTGTTTTAGAACACCCTTGCGATTTCCACCAAGTGGAATATAAACGTAGTCGCGAAACCATGTTGAAAGTGAAATATGCCAGCGTCTCCAAAAATCAGTTACAGAGATAGAAGAAAGCGGATAATTAAAGTTTTCATTGAAGTGGAAACCTAACATCCACCCCATGCCGATTGCCATGTCACTGTACGCACTAAAATCAAAGTAAAGCTGTAAGGTGAAGCATACAGCACCAATCCACGCCATGGTAACAGAGATTTGAGAAGCCTCTATAATGCGAAGTTCTTCCCAAAGAGCACCTACCTGATTTGCAATTAATACTTTTTTGAATAAACCTTGCATGAAACGAAGAAGGCCTGCTTCAATTTCAGAGCGAAGCAGAGTACGCTTATGAAGCTCAGCATTGATGTCAGAAAAACGAACAATGGGGCCTGCTACCAGCTGTGGAAACATGGATACATAAGTAAGATAGGTAAAGTAATTATGCTCTGTTTCTACTTCCTTTCGATATAAATCAATTATGTAACTCATCGTCTGGAAGGTGAAAAAACTGATACCTACCGGGAGTCCTAGACCAAGTGGTGAAAATTTGGTTCCCAAAAGTCCATTCACATTTATAATTAGAAAATCTGCATATTTAAAAAATGCCAAAACAGACAGGTTGACTACAATAGAAGAACATAAGAAAAGAGTACGTGTAATCTTCGGAGTTCCAAAACGTTCCATTAGCAAACCATTGGTATAGTCAACCAACGTTGCAAAAAGCATGAGTAAAATATAGATAGGTTCGCCCCATGCATAGAAAATAAGACTAAAAACGAGCAAAATCCCATTTTTCATAGAAAATGGGACTGCGTAGTACAATAGTAAACATAATGGTAAAAAGAAAAATAAAAATGGAATACTGCTAAAAACCATGATTAGCCTCCGGGTTATGAAATACTGTCTTTAATAATCTTGGTAATGGTGTCTGCATTTTCAGAAATAACAAGCCACACATAATTATTTTGGGTCTGCACGGAACTTTTTTCTACGATTTCAAATTGTTCAGGCAGATAGTTCTCCATCTCGTTTCGTTTCTCGTCAACAACGACTTGTAAACAATCGCTTAAGGAGGAAACGGATGTAGCATCCTTAGCTTTCATGATAATAATAGTCTCAGCAGAAGTAGCATCCTCAGACATGGAGAAAACATATTCTTCTAAGCTGGAAACGTCAATACCATAATAGTTGGAGATGAATTCATCATCCCAGCAGAATGGAGAATAGAGTGTTACCGTTTTGGTTATGTCTTCATAAATTTCAGTAATTGCTTTTGCTTCTACAGTTTCCTCTGTTTGTGCAGTAGTAACCGTATTGGCTGGCGTGGAATCAGTACAGCCAGTTAAAAGAACTACACTGGTTAAAAGTAATAAGTATTTCTTAATTTTCATCTTTTTCATGATTAATCTCCTTATTCTGTAGTAGAAAGAGCAGAAAATCCTGCTGTATGTCTGAAGGTAAAGAGGGATTTATTTGTTGCTGCGGTAGTAACCGATTCTGCTCCAGGAGATGGTATGTCGATAATCTCTTGCGGTGGAACGGATTCGGAGAAGGCTTCTGTCATGTCAGATTCTACGTCAGAATCTTCCGTTATTGCAGGAATATCGAGAGGAAACTCTGTAGTTCCATTCAGCTGAGCTCTTGCATAGTCGCGAATTACAGTTGACCACACATCATAAGCGGCTCTCGATTGATGAACGTATCCGTCACTACAATATTTTGTGGCAAGATCGCCGTTTTCATCAGCAAGAGGAGTTGCCATATCCATAAAGCCCCAGCCGTTTTCTTTTGCCATGTCCTGTAGAAGAAGATTGAAATCTCGTATCGTGTCATTTTTAAGCTTGCCTTTACCGGCATCCTTTAAGGTATAGGTCATACTGATAATATGTATCTCAGCATCAGGACTTTTTTCTTTGATATTGCTGATTAACTGCTTATATTTTTCACAAGTTCCTTCTAAACCGGAAATGTTTAAATCATTCATGCCAAAGAATAGAAAGACTCTTTTGCAGCCCATCATAGAGATAGATTCCCAAACATGACGTTTTTTTCCCTGATAAACGGGATGAACACTTTTGGAGGTTACATCCCATAAGGAATTGCTGACAGAAAAGCTTCCGGCAGCAAGAAATTGAATATTATTTAAAAAGGAATCTTTCTGCTTCATGCAATAATTGCGAAAACCAAGCATAATGGAGTCGCCAACAAAGACAGAATCTGCAAAATAAGCATCAATTTCTTGTTCACTGATTTCCATAATATCTGTTAAGGCGGTAGCTTCTTCGGTTATTATTTCAGAAGAAGATTCCTGTGGTATTTCGATTGTATTTGTATTGTCAGCAGACTGGTCCAAAACAGTATTCTCAGAAGCATAAACGTAGGCTGTTGTAGGATTTGAGACCACAAGTGATAAAGTCATGCCGGCAAATATTAGATTGCGTTTTAAATATTTTTTTGTCATAAATTATCATATCCCCTTTGTTCTATCTTGCGGTGCATAATTTGTTTACATTTTATCATTATTCAGGGGAGTAAGCAAGGTAATATCTATTATTATGCGAGGAAAATTTTGGCGCAAAATAGGAAAGGAAAGATATCATTGTCTATGTAAGGTACCACCAAAAAGGTGGTACGAAATGTTAGACTAGATGCTTTTTACACACTGTGAAAAAGTTTGAATGGTATTTTGAATCTTCTTTTCATCAGCAGCAGGAGTTGGATAATAGCCTTTTACATGCATCATTTCGAATAAATCCTGCTGAATGTCATGCTCCTGTTCCAAACAGTGTAGCATTGCGTGACGAACATTTTCATGAACGCATTCGTTAGAGAAAGTATTGTAATGATTTGTAGCAGCCTTTGCACTGCTTAATGCATCCGAAAGGATTTCTTTTTCTGAAAAATTTGTTGGTGTCATGATCATGTCCTCCTGTTATTTTAACTGAGAATATAAAGTGTTGAAATGTCCCTGATGCTTTTTAGAAATTTCTGTAAGCTTGTTTTTCACTTCAGGGTCTGTTGCCTGTTCTGCAAGCATTTGGAATTTTTTAACGAGAAGATCCTCTTCTGCTAACATATCATGAAGAGAGGATAATTCTTTTTCTGATAACTGTGCCATTTTATACCTCTTTCCGGGCAGTATATCTGCTCCATTTTTTGTAAGTTTGGTAGTTCTCAAAACGTAGTAAGCGTGACACAAGAATTTGGGAAGAAATTCTTGTCAGCAGTTTATATTGTTACCGATAAAAGCAGGATTATGCATGTAAAGCGAACAGTACATTGCGTTTGTAAGTGTTATATGATAAAGTGAAAGTGTAAATAGTCAGAAAGTTATCGAAAATGGAATGAATAATCACAAAAAAATAGAAAAATAAATACGGAATAAAAATTGAATAGAAAGAAAATACTATGGTGGTAATGGAAAAGGAGGGGACTTTAATGAAAAAGAAAATAGTATTAGTTTTATTAACAGTGATGCTTACAGGTGCTGTAACAGCATGTGGAGGAAAGGAAGACACAGGCAGAACATCCGATGAAGTACAGACTCAAGAACTGGAAGAACAAGGAATGGTTCATCTAGGAAGTGCAGAAGATGTTGCTTCATTTATGGATGAGATGTACGCTACGATTCCAACAGATATGGTTCCAATGAGTCTTACAACAATGGAACTTGATTTACAGGATGTTGATACTGTCAGCTACCATACGGGGCTGACAGATTTAAGCCAGATAGAAGGAATTACGATTTCAGAGCCAATGATGAGCTCTGTAGCGTATTCTGTGGTGTACATCCGTACGAAAGAGGGGGCAGATACCGAACAGATTAGACAGACGCTTATGGATAATGTGAATCCGGCAAAATGGCTTTGTGTTACTGCTGAGAAGCAGATTGCAGGGCGATTTGGAGATGATATTTTCTTTGTTATGGCGGCAGCAGATACGGCTGACCTAGTGTATGGAGAAGCTGTAAAAATAGCAGAAGCTCGCACGATGACTGTTGAAGAAGCTTTAGAAAAGACAAATCCTATGTAGGAGGAGAAAGGGCGTATGCTTTTTTCCAGTATTACGTTTTTATATTTTTTTTTACCGACAGTATTCATTCTATATGGAATTGCATCAAGGAAGCAGGATATAACATGGAGGAATTGGGTTCTTTGTGTTATGTCCTGTCTGTTCTATGCATGGGGAGAACCTGTGTATCTTTTTCTCATGCTTGCACAGGTTCTCATTGTGTATGGGCTGACTTCTTTTATGGAGGAGAAACGTGAATCAGTTACAGGCAAGGTGTGTTTTGTTATATCTGTACTAATTCCTTTTGCTTCTCTTTTTTATTTTAAATATACAGCCTTTTTTATGAATACATTAACAGCATGGTTTGCGTGGCCGGAAAGCTGGGTAAAAGGAGTAAAAGGCATTACACTTCCTATCGGTATATCCTTTTATACCTTTCAGCTGACAAGCTATTGTATTGATGTATGGCTTGGAAGCGTGAAATTACAGAAAAATCTGTTATCACTTATGACCTATGTGTCATTATTTCCGCAGTTAATAGCAGGACCGATTGTGCGATACAGTGATGTGGAGCGAGAATTAGCAGATAGGAGAACCACAAGACAGGACTTTGCAGAAGGGATTGTCCGATTTACGCTTGGTTTAGGAAAAAAAGTGCTAATTGCAAATGTGTTAGGAGAATTTGTAACGGAAGCAATGGCGTTAGAGGTCAAGGGAATAGCTCTTTCGTGGGCTTATGCGTTAGCGGTTTCGTTGCAGATTTATTTTGATTTTTCGGGGTATTCGGATATGGCGATTGGGTTAGGGAGAATGTTCGGCTTTCATTTTCCTGAGAATTTTCGTTATCCGTTTATATCAGGAAGCTTAACGGAATTCTGGCGTAGATGGCACATGACATTAGGCGGATGGTTTCGGGATTATGTGTATATTCCTATGGGGGGGAATCGCGTTAACAAACCCAGATGGTTTTTTAATCTTCTTACGGTGTGGTTTTTGACAGGATTATGGCATGGAGCAGGATGGAACTTTATCATTTGGGGACTTTTTTTCGGTGTCTTTCTTATCATTGAGAAGGGATTTTGGAGAAAAACAGAGAGAAAAAGCAGTCTGTTAATGAAAATGACAGGGCATATTTGTGTGATAATAGCAATCGTAATCAGCTTTCTGATTTTCCATGCGCAGGATATGAAGATGGCGATTCGTGATATCAGAGCATTGTTAACGGTAGTGGAGATGAAAGATGTGCAAATGGAAATGTCTCTTTTTACACTTCGCAATCGCTTGGGAATTCTGTTTGTTGCATTAGTTGGGGCTACCCCTCTTCCTGTTTTCATGTGGAAGCGTTTCTTTTCCTGGATTCAGAAGGATGTAGTAGAGGAAATTGCAAAGACGATGGTAGTAGTGGTGATATTGGTGTTAAGTACCGCATATTTAATTGATGGCTCGTTTAATCCGTTTTTATATTTTCGATTCTAAGGTGGGAATAGGAATAAGGCATAGGCGGAAGAAATAGCACGAATTCGCAGATTTTGAGAAAGGCATGGTTACTAGTATGAAGAAGTTCATAAAACATAATCTTATTATGCTAGGATTTTTCTGCTGTATAGTAGGTTTTATGCTTATTTTTATATTCGGGCAGAAAGAAAACAGATCGATTTCAGAACGAAGAAAGCTCAAAGAATTTCCAACGTTTCGTGTAGAAGCAGTACAGAATCATTCCTATATGGAAGATGTGGAGGCGTATTTGCTTGATCATTTCCCATTCAGGGAGCATTTGCGCAGACTGAAGGCTTATTTTGCTTACGATGTTTTAGGACAACTGGAAAACAATGATATCTATATGGCAGAGGGATATGCAGGAAAGCTGGAATATCCGTTAAAGGAAGCTTCTGTGATTAAGGCAACGGAAAAGATGCAGGCAATCAGAGAACAGTATTTTCCAAGTGCAGAGGTATACTATGCTATTGTTCCGGATAAGAATTATTTTCTGGCAGAACGAAATGGTTATCCGAGCATGGAATATAACAGGCTCGCAGTGCTTATGCAGGAAAGATTAACAAATATGACGTATATTGATATTTGGGATACCCTGTCAATAGAAGATTATTACAAGACAGATACCCATTGGAGACAGGAGTGTTTGGAAGAAACCGTGCAACGCATCGGTTATGTGATGGGATTTTCAGAGTATCTCTCAGAGGATTATCAGCAGGGGGTAATCGATGAGTTTTATGGTGTCTATTATGGGCAGTCTGCATTACCACTTTCAGCAGAGCCATTGTATTATTTGACGAATGAGACGATACAGGCGGCAACACAATGGAGCTTGGAAACGGATAAAATACAACCGATTTATAGGAACGAAGAGGAGGCAGGATATGATAAGTACAATATTTTTCTGTCTGGCGCGCAGGCATTGCAGAGGATAGAAAGCCCTCTCGCAAAGACAGAAAATCGACTGATTGTATTCAGAGATTCCTTTGGAAGCAGTATAATACCGTTATTCCTAGATGCATATAAAGAAATCATTGTCATTGATACCAGGTATATCAATCCGGCATTTCTAGGAAAATATGTAGATTTTGAAACAGAAAATACACAAATATTATTTTTGTATAATACATTGCTGCTAAACAATAGTAGTATGTTAAAATAAAAGTAACTAACATGATTGAAGATGACAGAAGAAATAGGAAAAGAGGAGGAGTAATATGTTAGTAGGGGCACTTGAAGCGGGTGGAACGAAAATGGTAATGGCTGTAGGTGATGAGACAGGAACGATATTGGAGCAGAAGACGATTCCGACATCAACACCGGAAGAGACAATGCCACAGATTGTAGAATTTTTCAAAGAAAAGATAAAGGAAAGAGGAATTGTGGCTCTTGGAGTGGGGGCCTTTGGACCTGTGGACGTAGTAAAAGGGTCCTCTACATATGGTTATATTCTGAATACGCCAAAGCTTGCATGGAAGAATTATAATCTTGTAGGTACCTTGGAAAAGGAGTTGGGTATTCCGGTGGGAGTGGATACCGATGTGAATGGTTCCTGTCTTGGAGAGATGACGTATGGGTGTGCTAAGGGGCTTGATACGGTGGTATATATTACCATCGGAACCGGAATAGGAGCAGGGATTGCTGTGGGAGGAAAGCTCTTGCATGGTATGATGCATCCGGAAGCAGGACATATGCTGATTGCAAAAAATAGCCATGATCCGGGAAAAAGTGTATGTCCGTATCATGACTCTTGTTTTGAGGGGCTGGCTTCAGGCCCATCCATAGAGGCAAGATGGGGGAAAAAGGCAGTAGAGCTTGTGGATAAGAGCATTGTCTGGGAATTGGAAAGCGAATATATTGCCAAAGGGCTGATGAATATGATTCTTACCGTGAGTCCTCAGAAAATCATTCTAGGTGGCGGAGTCATGCATCAGGAACAACTCTTTCCTATGATTCGTAGCAAGGTGATATCCATGTTAAACGGCTATTATACAACAAAAGAGCTTGAAAATATGGACAACTATATTGTTCCGGCAAGCTTACAGGATAATCAGGGAATTATGGGAGCGATAAAATTAGCTCAGCTTGCCTATGAAGAAAGAGAATAACAGAAGCTTTTGAGTAATAATGGGACTAGCAAATAAAAAGGGGAAAACAAGATGATGATAATGAAACAAATGTTAGAGGCACTTCAGCTAAAGAGAAAGAATACAGGAACGAAACAATTAAAAACGATATGGGGAGAACAAATTGATAAAGAGCATGTGTTAGAAGAGTATCCAAGACCACAGATGGTAAGGGATAATTATACGATTTTAAATGGAATATATCAGTACGCCTTCACAGGCAGCAGTGAAATGCCATCATGCTATGATGGTGAGATACTGGTGCCATTTTCGCCGGAAACAGAAATGTCCGGAGTGGGAAGACAGCTACAACCGAATGAATATTTGTGGTATGAGAGAAGCTTTATATTAGAACAGCTTCCTAAGGGAAAACGTTTACTGTTGCATTTTGGAGCATGCGATGAGAGGTGTAGGGTTTATATCAATGGCGAGCAGGTAGGAACTCATGCAGGAGGATATCAGGCATTTTATTTTGATATAACAGCCTTTATTAAAGAGGGAGAGAATAAGCTACAGGTTTGTGTAAAAGATGTAAGTGATACTTCTTATCATGGAAGGGGAAAACAGAAGCTGAAAAATGGAGGTATGTTCTATACGGCACAAAGTGGTATCTGGCAGACGGTATGGTATGAATGGGTGCCGGAAATATATGTGCAGAGTATGCATATTATTCCTCATTTTGATGAAGACAGTGTAGAAATAGAGCTATTTACCAATGAAGAGGGGAAATTTCTTCCATACAAAGTATACATTTTTGACAGAGGGCATTTGATTAGTGAGATGTCCATAGAAGACGGACATAAGATGATGTTGCCAATCCCAAACAAAAAAGCGTGGTCTCCGGTATCGCCGTTTTTGTATGATGTCACGATTATGTATGGAGAGGACTTCATTCAAAGCTATTTTGGAATGCGTCATTTTTCGGTAGAGAAGGATTCGAATGGAATTCTGCGTTTGTGTCTGAATCATGTGCCATATTTCCAAAATGGTATTTTAGACCAGGGATATTGGCCGGAAAGCTTGCTGACGCCAATCAGTGATGAGGCGATGATTTATGATATACAGGAAGCAAAAAATCAAGGCTTTAATATGATTCGTAAGCACTGTAAGATTGAACCAATGCGTTGGTATTATCATTGTGACAGACTTGGAATGCTGGTATGGCAGGATATGATAAATGGTGGAGTTGAGTATAATCCATTCAAGACGACCTATATTCCTACGGTAATAAGAAAATTGCAGCAATTAAAGGATTCTCACCATGTATTTCATGGCAGAGCGAATGCAAAAGGAAGAAAGGAATGGAAGAAGGAATGTATAGAAACAATAGAGCAGCTTTATAACTGTACCAGCATTTGTACATGGGTGTTGTTCAATGAGGGCTGGGGACAATTTGATGCGGAAGAAAATACACAGATGGTATTGGAAAAAGATAATACCAGAATCATAGATTCTCATAGTGGCTGGTTTGATCAGGGAGCAGGGGATATGAGAAGTGTTCATATTTATTTCTTCGAGCTTGCAGTAGAGAAAGGCTTAAATAAGCCGTTTGTCATTTCTGAATATGGTGGTTTGGCCTATGGAGTCAAGGAGCATAGCTATTCAGAAGATATCTATGGATATGCAAACTATGAAAATGCGACAGATTACAAGAAAGCGTACAAGGAAATGATGGATAAGATACAGAAGCTGAAAAGGGAAGGGCTGGCAGCAGCAGTCTATACACAGCTTGCGGATGTCGAAGAGGAAGTGAATGGAATATTGACTTATGACAGAAAGATTTCCAAGTTAGATTAAGAAAAAGGTTCTTACCGCTTTAAGGCGATAAGAACCTTTTGTGTTAAGATGCATTACATAAGATTATACGGTTTTTAAGTCAAAAGCAAAATAGTTGACAGCATTATTATAAGAAATACCCTTAACGATTTCTTCTAAGATTTCCATGTCAGCCGGAAATTCGCCATTTTCCACCCAATTGCCAATTAAATTACACAGGATTCTTCTGAAATATTCGTGCCTTGTATAGGATAAGATGCTTCTTGAATCTGTCAGCATTCCGATAAAGCCGGATAAATTCCCAAGGTTAGCAAGAGAAATCATCTGATCCTGCATACCTGTTTTGTGATCATTGAACCACCAAGCACTACCTTGCTGAAGCTTGGCACAAGCAGTGGAATCCTGAAAACAGCCCAAAATAGTTCCAATAGCCGCATTGTCATTTGGATTCAAGCTGTAGATGATAGTCTTAGGAAGTTCATCGGTTGTAGCCAGCGCATTTAAGAAATCAGCAAGCTGGGCAGAAGGAGTATGGTTGTTGATGCAATCATAACCGGTATCAGGACCTAGCTGCTTATACATTAAGGTATTATTATCACGCTTGACGCCGTAATGCAGCTGCATGACCCAATTCATGCGATGATACTGCTTGCCTAAGAAAAGCATGCATGCAGTCTTGAATTGTAATTCTTCTTCTCGAGTAACTGTTTCGCCATTTTTTCTCTTGGCAAAGATTGCTTCAATTTCTTCCTCAGCAGCAGGCTGAAACATTACATATTCTAGACCGTGGTCTGAAATAGAACAGCCCATAGAGGCAAAGAAATCGAGTCTGTTTACTAAGGCAGCCTTTAAATCTGCAAAAGTATGGATGCGAATACCGCTTACCTCGGATAGCTTTGCTAAATATTCAAAATAATCAGGCTTTTCAATATTTATAGCTTTATCAGGTCGCCAGGCAGGAAGAACCTGAACGTCAAAGCTGTCATCCTGAGCAATCTGTTTGTGGTATTCGAGAGAGTCGATAGGGTCATCGGTAGTACAGATTAAAGTAACGTTAGACTGCTTTATCAGACCGCGAACACTCATATTGTCATCTTTTAGCTTTGCATTGCACAGATTCCATACTTCTTCCGCAGTATTTTTGTTCAATATTCCGTTATAGCCAAAATATCGTTGTAATTCAAGGTGAGTCCAATGATACAGCGGGTTGCCGATTGCCTTACCTATACACTCTGCCCATTGGAAGAATTTGTCTTTGTCAGTAGCGTCACCGGTTATATATTTCTCGTCGACACCACAGGAACGCATAAAACGCCATTTATAGTGGTCACCACCAAGCCATACCTGCGTAATCGTATCGAATTTGCGATCGTTTGCAATCTCAGCCGGATTAATGTGGCAATGATAATCAAGAACAGGAGTTACTTTGGCAAGGTTGTGATACAAATCACATGCTGTTTGTGTTTGTAGTAGGAAATTCTGATCCATAAATGCTTTCATAGGTTATAGCCTCCTTTACGCTGCTAGTTTTATCATTTCATGGGAAAGGATATGAGTACTGAGGATAGAATTAGTATAACCAATATTATCGAAAGTGTACTATGAAAAGCTAGGGGATGACTAATACTATCATGCTTAAAATTAGTACAAAATGGATATAATATTGATATTAACACGAAAATGTCGTAAAATTATTAACAAGTCCAACTTTTTGTCAGAAATAAAAAGGAATAGACAAAAAGAAAGTGAAAAGGGAGTGGTTTATTATGAATAATAATCAATCAAAGTATTATGCACCTACGGATATGATTAATGGATTTGCAGTAAGACCAGGACTATATTTATCAAATGGAGCAAGTATGGTGGATGGTGGTGTGAATTTTACCATACATTCATACGGTGCAACAGCTTGTACGTTGTGCCTTTTTCACAGAACAGAGAAGGAACCCTATGCAGTGATTCCTTTTCCAGAAGCTTATCGGATTGGTAATACATATTCGATGATCGTATATGGGCTGGAGCCAACAGAATTTGAATATGCATATCAGTTTGATGGTGAGTATGATCCACAAAAAGGATTATTATTCGATAAGAACAATTATATTCTTGATCCTTATGCCAAAGCGGTTGTTGGACAGAGTGAATGGGGAAGAAAAAGTGGAAAAGATCCATTTTATAAGGCACGAGTGGTAGATGACGGATATGATTGGGGGAACAAAAAACAGGAAAATCAGCAGGTAAAGGACTTAATTATTTATGAGATGCATGTTCGAGGTTTTACCAAGGATTCTTCTTCTGGTGTTACTCATAGAGGCACCTTTGCGGGAATCGAGGAGAAGATTCCATATTTGGTTGAGCTGGGAGTAAATGCAGTAGAGCTTATGCCTATTTTTGAATTTGACGAAATGGAAGCTGTCAGAAACGTAGATGGAGAGGAATTATATAATTACTGGGGATATAGTACCGTATGCTTTTTTGCACCAAATACCAGTTATACGTCAGCTTTGGAATATAATAGAGAAGGGACGGAGTTACGAGAACTTATTAGAGAGCTTCATAAGAATAATATAGAGGTTATCCTGGATGTTGTATTCAATCATACTGCGGAAGGAAATGAAATGGGACCGAGCTTCTCTTTTAAGGGAATAGATAATAATATTTATTATATGCTGACTCCGGATGGAAAATATTACAATTTTAGTGGCTGTGGTAACGTATTGAATTGTAATCATCCGATTGTTGAACAGTTTATTTTGGACTGTTTGCGTTATTGGGTTGTTTCTTATCGCGTAGATGGTTTTCGTTTTGACCTTGCATCCATTATGGGACGAAATGAGGATGGCTCGCCAATGAGTAAGCCACCACTTTTACAGAGTCTTGCATTCGACCCGATTTTAGGAAAGGTTAAGCTGATTGCGGAAGCTTGGGATGCCGGTGGACTCTATCAGGTAGGAAGCTTTCCATCATGGAACCGTTGGGCGGAATGGAATGGAAGATATCGTGATGATATGCGTTGCTTCTTAAAGGGTGACTATGGAATGGCCCAGGCTGCAATCAACAGAATTACAGGATCTTATGACTTATATAATCCGGAGAACCGTGGTGAAAATGCATCCGTGAATTTTATTAATTGTCATGATGGATTTACCTTATATGATATGTATGCTTACAATTACAAGCATAATGAAAAAAATGGATGGAATAATACGGATGGAGATAGCAATAATAACAGCTGGAATTGTGGTGACGAAGGCGAAGTTGACGATGAGGAGATTCTGACCCTTCGAAACCGAATGCGTAAAAATGCATTTGCAGTATTGATGTGTAGTCGTGGTTCGGCGATGTTTCTTGCCGGCGATGAATTTTGTAACACGCAATTTGGCAATAATAACGCATATTGTCAGGATAATATTATTTCATGGCTTGATTGGACCAGAAAAGATAAATATTCTGAAATGTTTGAATTCTGCAAGTTTATGATTCGGCTTAGAAAACAACATCCTATTTTACGAGGACGTTCCGGTCCAAGTGGATGTGGATTCCCAGAGGTAAGCATTCATAATCAAACAGCATGGAACAGCAGCTGTAGTGCAGATACTAGAACAATAGGTATTATGTTTGCAGGAAGAAATGCAGACAATACGGAAGACGATATTATTTATATTGGCTTAAACACATTTTGGGAGGATGTTAATATCCAGCTTCCAAATCTTCCTTTAGGAAGAAAATGGCGTGTCATTATGAATACTGAATTTGAACATACTGCGGAAACGAATTATCAGGCATTGACCAGATGGACTGGTATTGATTGGTTGACGATGTGTCCAAGGTCTGTTATTATTGCGAGAGTAGAGAACTGCTAAGTAATAATAGTTATGTTATATAAAGGAATGTATGCAGGGTGCCAAATGCTTTTGGCACCTTGTGTTTAGGGAAAGAAAATGAGTAGAAAAATGCATTATGAAAAAGGAAATGAAAAAGGGATTGGCTGGGATAAGATTCTATTTATCATAGGAGCAGTGCTTCTTATCGTGTATGGTTGTCTGCAAATGAAAACGATGAAAGATAAGGAAGATTATAGGAAAACCATAGTAAGATTTGAAGAGATAAAAGCGGATGAGGGAGCGAAAGAAGAGACAACGATAGAGATGGGAAAAGATGAAAGCCCGGAATCCTATCAGAAGTTTTTTAAAATGAATAAAGATATGGCAGGGTGGCTTAAAATTCCGGGAACCCCAATAGATTATCCGGTTATGCAGACACCGCAGGATGAAGAATATTATCTGCGTCGCAATTTCTTTGGTGAAAAGGACAACAATGGAACATTAATACTTGATACAGATTCGGATATTACCAAGACTTCAAATAATTTAATTATTCATGGTCATAATATGAAATCCGGTGCCATGTTTGGAGAACTCGTAGATTATGAAAAAGAAGAATTCCTGAAGGAACATAAGAAGATTGAATTTCATACAAAAGACGAAGTGCGTACATATGAAGTTATTGCTGTATTTCGTTCAAAGGTATATACCGTCGAGGATAAAGTGTTTAAATATTATCAATTTTTCGAAGCAAAAACCCAGGAAGAATTTGATTCATTTTACAATAACATAAAGAAAATGAGTTTGTATGACACAGGAGTAACCGCAGAGTTTGGAGATGAGTTCATCACATTGTCTACTTGTGTATACCATACAACCAATGGTCGTTTTGTTGTGGTTGGGAGACGAATAACAGAATAAAGAAAAACAAAATGAAAAAAGTGAAACAAATACTTCTCAAAACTATAATTGTGTGATAATATAATGATATGATTTTGGAAAATTATGTAATTATAAAGATGCTGAATAATTACAACAATGTTTATGAATAAGTGGAAATATAGTAGTCAGTAATATGATTGGAAAGGCGGTATACGCTATGGCAAAAGTATTGGTGGTTGATGATGCTTCATTTATGAGGATGACAATAAAACAGATGTTAGAGAAGAATGGTCACGAAACGATAGGAGAAGCAGGAAACGGAATTGAAGCTGTAAAAAAGTATGTTGAGTTAAAACCGGAGGTTGTACTGTTAGATATTACTATGCCTGAAATGAACGGGGTTGATGCTTTGAAAAAAATCAAGGAAATAGACCCGGCAGCAAAGGTGGTTATCTGCTCAGCCATGGGGCAGCAGTCGATGGTAGCACAGGCAATCCAGAGTGGAGCAAAAGATTTTATAGTCAAACCATTTGAGGCAGACAGATTAATTGCAGCAGTTGATCGAGTAATGAGTAAGTAAAATATATAAAAAAATAAAAATAACGGTAGACAAACCGTTATTTTTATTGTATGATAAGGAAAACGTTTTCCAGAAAACGTTTTCTGAGACAAACTTTCTGGAAAGTTTTGGAAAGTAGGAGATTACGTGGTATCAATTAAAGACGTGGCAAAGCATGCCGGTGTTGCAATATCCACGGTGTCCAAGGTACTCAATCATTATCCGAACGTTAGTGAGGAGACGAAGAAGAAGGTAAATGCAGCGATTGCAGAATTAGGATTTGTACCAAATACGATTGCGGCAGCGCTTTCTTCGAAACAGACAGGCAGAGTTGCTTTATTACTTGATGTAAACAGGCATGTACAAACGGTTGATGAGATTCCTATGCAGTATATTTTGGGAGCGATTAATCGTGCGAAAGAGCTTGGCATGGATGTCATTACTGTGTTTTTCACCATGATTCAGGAAATGGATGTAGAGGAGATGACCCGATATTTCCAGTCGCAGAGTATCGAAGGCTTGATTGTCTGCGGATTATCGAAGCAGGATGCTGTATTGCATAAACTGATAAAGAGTGAAAAATTTAAGGTCGTACTGATTGATGCGTCCGGTGTAGGTGTACATACTTCTAATATTCATATTGATAATGTTAGAGCTCAGTATGATGTTGCTAAAAAGTTCATTATTGAAAATAAGGCCAAAAAGATTCTCTACATATCCGGTAAAAAGAATGGTTATGCGTCAGAGGAACGAATGCAAGGAATGAAGCTGCTTGCAGAGGAACTGGGGCTTACACTTTTTACTAGAATCGGCAATTTTAGTGAGCTAGAGGCTAGAAACATTACAATGCGATACGTCAAAAGAAGAGATGCGATTATCTGTGCATCGGATATGATGGCAATCGGAGCTATGAAGGCGCTGATTGATATGGATATTTATCGACCTGTATGTGGATTTGATGGAATAAATCTGATGGGTTATGCCGGAAAGCAGATGCATACGGTAAGACAAGACTTTAAACAGTTGGCAGCAGGAGCGATTGATGAGATGGCGAGATTAATGGATGGCCATGAAGGTCGGGAAGTGATTATGCCACATCAATTGATTCGAATAAAATACGAAGATGTAATAATGTAATAATTATGTTAACATTACCAATAAATTTGGTAATTATTATAGAAATGAATAATGTAATTCATTAATAAACGCAAAGGAGATTTAAGATGAGCGTAAAAACAAGTTTAGAAGCTGTAGCGCAGAAAATGTATGGTCAGAGCATTAAAGAGCTTGATAATCAGAAGCTTTATTATGCAATTCTTACCATGACAAAGGAAATGATGGAAGGTAAGGGACAGATTAAGGGAAGCAAGAAGGTATATTATATCTCTGCAGAGTTCTTAATTGGTAAGTTATTATCTAACAACTTAATCAACCTTGGTATCTATGAAGAGTTAGAAGCAGCTCTTAAGGAAGAAGGTAAGGAATTAAGCATTATTGAAGAGATCGAGCCAGAACCATCTCTTGGTAACGGTGGTCTTGGAAGACTTGCTGCATGTTTCTTAGATTCTATCGCATCTTTAGGACTTCCTGGAGACGGTATCGGTTTGAACTACCACTTTGGTCTTTTCAAGCAGGTATTCAAGGATAGACAGCAGACAGCAGAGAAGAATGACTGGATTGAAGCTCAGTCATGGTTAACAAAGACAGATATCTCTTTCCCAGTATACTTTGGAAAGAAGAAGGTTATGTCTAGATTATATGACATCGACGTAATCGGTTATGATCAGGGTGCTAACAAGCTTCACTTATTTGACATCGAGACAATCGACGAGAGCATCGTAGAAGACGGTATTGATTTTGATAAGAATGACGTAGATAAGAACCTTACATTGTTCTTATATCCAGATGACTCTGATGAAGCTGGTCAGATGCTTCGTATTTATCAGCAGTACTTCATGGTATGTAACGGTGCACAGCTCATCTTAAAGGAAATGAAGGACAATGGATATGACCTTCACAAGATGAACGAGCATGTAGTAATCCAGATTAACGATACACATCCTACAATGGTTATTCCTGAGCTTATCAGAATCCTTACAGAGGAAGAAGGCTTTGATATGGAAGAAGCTATCGATGTAGTAAGCAAGACTTGTGCATATACAAACCACACAATCCTTGCAGAAGCTCTTGAAAAGTGGCCAATCAAGTACTTACAGAAGGTTGTTCCACAGCTTATGCCAATCATCTGGGAATTAGACAAGAGAGCAGCTATCAAGTATGATGATCCTAAGGTTCAGATTATTGATAAGGATTTAAGAGTACACATGGCTCACATCGATATCCATTACGGATACTCTGTAAACGGTGTTGCAGCTATTCATACAGAAATCTTAAAGGATACAGAGTTAAATCATTTTTATAAGATTTATCCAGAGAAGTTCAACAACAAGACAAACGGTATCACATTCAGAAGATGGCTTATGTCTTGTAACAAAGAACTTGCAGCAACTATTACAGAAGCAATCGGTGATGGTTGGAAGAAGGATGCTGATGAATTAGAGAAGCTTCTTAAGTTCAAGGATGATGCAGCATTCTTAACAAAGATTAAGACAATCAAGAAGGATAAGAAGGCAGCTCTTGCTCAGTACATCATGGAGAAGGAAGGACAGGAAATCAATCCTGAATCTATCTATGATATCCAGATTAAGAGACTTCATGAGTATAAGCGTCAGCAGATGAACGCTCTTTACATCATCCACAAGTATCTTGAAATCAAGGCAGGAAAGAAGCCATCTACACCAATCACATTTATCTTTGGTGCAAAGGCAGCTCCAGCTTATATTATCGCACAGGACATCATTCACTTACTCCTTTGCTTACAGGAAATCGTAAACAACGATCCAGACGTAAAGGATTACATGAAGGTTGTTATGGTAGAGAACTACAATGTAAGCTATGCTGAAAAGCTTATCCCAGCTTGTGATATTTCTGAGCAGATTTCCTTAGCATCTAAGGAAGCATCTGGTACAGGTAACATGAAGTTCATGTTAAACGGTGCTGTAACACTTGGTACAAGTGACGGTGCTAACGTAGAAATCAATGACCTTGTAGGCGATGACAATATCTATGTATTCGGTGAGAAATCAGAAGCAGTTATTGAGCACTATGAGAAGGCAGATTATGTTTCTAAGAAGTTCTATGATAAGAGCAGCGTAATTAAGGAAGCAGTTGACTTCATCATCAGCAAGGAAGTTGTTAAGGTTGGTAACGAAGAGAGACTTACAAGACTTCATAAGGAATTAATCAACAAAGACTGGTTCATGACATTACTTGACTTAGAAGACTACATCAAGACAAAGGATCGTATGTTTGAAGATTACAAGGATGAAGCTAAGTGGAAGAAGATGATGCTTGTAAATATGGCAAAGGCAGGATTCTTCTCATCTGACAGAACTATCGCTGAGTACAACAGAGATATCTGGAAGTTAAAATAAGTATTAATATAAAAATGTTCAAGCGCAGCCACACGGGATTTAACCGTGTGGCTTTTTTTAATATCTAGGAAAGACCTTGTCATACTAACGTGTGAAAGTTCATTCCTAGATATTAAAAACGCTCCGCGAGGATGCGCACTCGCGCGAAGTTGTGATATGTCGCAAGCGACCGCGCTCGGCGCGAGAATGTGCTTTGCACATTCTTTGTTCTGTAATAGGAAATTGCTGTAACGTAGTGGTAGTTAGACAAGAATTTCGTAAGAAATTCTTGCCAAAGTGCGTGCGCTGGCACGCACTATTTGTTCTGTAATGGGAAATTGCTGTAACGTAGTGGTAGTTAAACAAGAATTTCTTAACAACGGCGATAAAGGGTGTTATACTAATATTTGTAGACATAAAGTCTCTATTATATAATTGTTTGTGTAAATATGAATTGCATGATAAAATGATACAAGTTATGGCAATAGAAAAGATGAGATTGTAGTAAGTAGGCAGGTATGTAATAGTTAATAAATAGAAACAGATAGTTCTAGTATAAATGACAGGAGGACATAATGATATGAAAATAGCAGTGGCAGGAATAGGATATGTAGGTTTATCGAATGCTATTTTGCTGGCTCAACATCATGAAGTAACAGCAGTTGATGTATTTCAGGAAAAGGCAGACTTGATTAATAACCGAAAGTCCCCAATTATTGATAGAGAAATAGAAGAATATCTTGCAACGAAGGAGTTGAATCTGACCGCTACAACCGATGGAGCAAGTGCATATAAGGACGCGGAGTATATAATTATAGCTACACCGACCAATTATGACCCGGATAAGAATTATTTTGATACAAGCTCCATCGAGAAGGTAATAGAGCTTGTTTTAGAGACAAATCCGAATGCGGTCATGATTATTAAGTCAACGATTCCGGTAGGATATACCAAAGCAATAAAAGAGAAGTACCATACAGATAATATTATCTTTTCGCCTGAGTTCTTGAGAGAAGGAAAGGCATTATACGATAATCTGTATCCATCCAGAATTATTGTGGGTGAGCAATCAAAGCGTGCGGAAGTATTTGCGAATATGTTAAAAGAAGGTGCTATCAAGGAAGATATTCCGACGCTGTTTACCAATGAAACAGAAGCAGAAGCAATTAAGTTGTTTGCCAATACTTATCTAGCATTACGTGTTGCGTATTTTAATGAGCTTGATACCTATGCTGAGGTTAGAGGATTGAATACAAAACAAATCATTGAAGGCGTTTGTCTTGATCCGCGAATTGGAAGTCACTATAATAATCCATCTTTTGGTTATGGTGGTTATTGTTTGCCAAAGGATACAAAGCAGCTTAGGGCAAACTATGAGGATGTACCTAATAATATTATTGGTGCCATTGTTGATGCGAATAGAACAAGAAAAGATCATATTGCAGATATGATTCTGGCATACAAACCAAAGAAAGTAGGTATTTATCGTCTTACAATGAAAACGGATTCCGACAATTTCCGTCAGTCTTCTATTCAGGGAATTATGAAACGAATTAAGGCGAAAGGAATTGAGGTTGTTGTATATGAACCATCTTTGAAAGAGGATAATTTCTTTAATTCCAAAGTAATTCGTGACTTGGATGAGTTTAAGAAAATGGCAGATGTAATTGTAGTAAATCGAATGACAGAAGAATTGGCAGATGTAGAAGAAAAGATTTATACAAGAGATATTTATAGTAGAGATTAAAATCGTAGATAAAAGGGACTGTGTTTATAGTGCGTGCGTTGGTACGCACTATTTTTTGTTCAATAGGAAAGTTCTTTGAACTGTCCTATTGAACAAAAATAATATGCGCAGAATCGCATAAGGAAATTATCACTTCGTGATATGCGATTCGCGCGACAAAGTGAACAAGTCCCTCTAGAGAGAGGGATTTAGGGAGATGATGTGGACTTGTCCACTTTGTTC
>JAXJRB010000147.1:0-8089 GCA_036310845.1 Lachnospiraceae bacterium
ATGTTGGATACAATAAATATTTCGGTCATAAAGATAACGACCGAGATGCTACGAAAATATCTTGTAGAGTATCAAATGATAAATAATTGTGGAAAGGTAACTATTGATAATATTCGTAGAAGCCTTTCCGTATTTTTTCGTGGCTAGAGGAAGAGGATTATATTGTAAAAAGTCCGTAACTGTTCAGCAGGCATGCGCATTTACTGCGTATGCTGTAAGAAAACGTAGATTTGGAAAGTCAAAATCCCATTGCGAAGCAATTTTAGATGGATTTTGACACGTAACTATGAAGGTACTGAATAGTTACAAAAGTCCAATGAAAAGAATTCATAAGGTAAAGACTGCTGTGATTGTAAAAGATACCATTCCGGATGATATCACACTAGAAAATGGATTGGAAATAACGTATAATGGTTCAGGATAAAGCCTAAACTCTGTTGAGAAGTAAATGATAATGGAGTTTGGCACGTGACTATAAGGATATTGTATAGTTACGATAAGTACTTAATTAGGGGGAACTGATTTGGGTAAGAAATTAATCATAACCGAGAAACCATCCGTTGCGCAGGATTATGCGAAAGTATTTCAAGTGTCTGGAAGAAATAATGGATACATAGAAAATGACAAATATGTCATAACATGGTGTGTTGGTCATCTGGTAGAGATGGTTTATCCGGAAGAATATGATATGAAATATAAAAAATGGATGTTAGAAGACCTTCCATTTTTACCACAAAATTATAAATATGGTGTAATTCCGAATGTAAAGCAACAATATGATATCGTGCATGGCTTATTGCATCGTGAAGATATTGATACCGTCTATTGGGCAGGCGACTCTGGAAAAGAGGGACAAACCATCGAAGAGAATATCCGTAACTTTGGTGGTGTTCGTGAAGGGATGCAGGAGCTGAGAGTTTGGATTGACTCACAAACAGAAGAAGAAATTAGACGTGGTGTGGCAGAAGCAAGACCAATGTCTGACTATGCAAATCTTGGATTTTCCGGTATTATGCGTTCCATCGAAGATTATGCAATGGGTATTAACTTTTCACGAGTAATGTCTGTAAAATATGGTAAATTGTTAAATGATGCGGCTGCAACCAACAGCTATACAGCAATTGCGATAGGTCGAGTTATGACCTGTGTGCTTGGTATGGTCGTAAATCGTGAAAGAGAGATTCGTAACTTTAAGGAAACGCCGTTTTATCGTATTGTAGGTGATTTAACAGAGGCGAATATTGAGGCTGAATGGAAAGCGGTTGAAGGATCAAAATATTTCGAGTCACCAAGACTCTATAAGGAAAACGGTTTTAAAGAAAAAGAAGATGCGCTTTCTCTTATGCAGTTGCTAGAGGGTAAGGAAGCAGTCGTTAAAACCTTGGAAAAGGGTGTTTCCAAGAAAAAAGCACCGCTTCTTTTTAATCTTGCAGAGCTTCAGGCAGAATGTGCTAAGAGATTTAAAATCAGTCCTGATGAAACCTTGCAGGTGGTACAGGATTTGTATGAGAAGAAGCTGACTACATATCCTAGAACGGATGCCAGAGTGCTGACAACGGCAGTTGCTAAGGAGATTGGTAAAAATCTGAATAAGCTCAAGGGATATGTACCAACACAGGCCTTTGCAGAGAAGATTTTGCAACAGCGTTCTTATGCGAATTTGGAAAAGACTCAGTATACGGATGATAGTAAAGTTACAGACCATTATGCAATTATTCCAACAGGACAGTTGACGGAATTGCAGTCTTTATCACCGTTACAGAGCAAAGTGTTTGATTTGATTGTTAGACGTTTTCTTAGCATTTTTTATCCACCGGCAGAGTATCAGACTTTGAAGCTCGCTGTAGGAATTGGTGAGGAATCTCTTTTTACTTCTGCAAAAGTATTGAAGTCATTAGGTTTTCTTGAGGTTATGGGAAAAACCTTGGAAGATTCAGAAGAAAATGAAGAACAGGAAAACGAAGACCAGAATAATGAAAATGGCAATAGTGACAATGCAAATAAGAAAAAAGACCCTAAAAAGCTCCTTGCGGTTGCAGAAACATTGAAACAGGGAGATGTTTTAATGGTAAATGGCTTTGAGATTAAAGATGGTGCGACAAAGCCGCCGAAGCGTTACACCTCTGGTTCGATGATCCTTGCGATGGAGAATGCGGGACAATTAATTGAAGATGAGGAGCTTAGAGCACAGATTAAAGGCTCTGGTATCGGGACCAGTGCGACAAGAGCCGAGATTATTAAGAAGCTTATTCGTATTGGATATTTGAATCTGAATAAAAGGACGCAGGTTATTTCCCCAGAGCGATTTGGTGAGATGGTCTATGAAGTGGTAGCAATGACTGTTCCGGCTCTTTTGAATCCGAAAATGACAGCTTCATGGGAAAAAGGACTCGACGGTATTACAAATGGTACAGTTGATATGAAGGAATATCGTGCTAAGCTGGAGGATTTTATCCGCAAGGAAACTATACAGATTCGAGATCATGACTTAACCCGACAGGTTGCCGCACAGATTAGTGCTTTTACTGGAAAAGGCGGAAGAGGACTCGGAGCGCGTAAGAAACTGGCTGCAAAATGTCCGATGTGCGGTGGAGATATTGTTACAACACCTTTTGGCTATGGTTGTGACAATTATCAGAAAGATGGGACAGGATGTCGTTTTGTACTTGGTACGATTGCGGGCAGAGATTTGACAGAAGAGGAATGCATTGCATTAATCAATCAAGGGCGTACGGAGGTGCTAAATGGCTTTGTTTCTAAGAATAAGAAGAAGTTTCAAGCGGCATTAGTTATGCAGAAGAATGACGAAGGAAAAATAGATATTTCCTTTGATTTTTCGCAGAACCAACCACAGATTTTAGAAGGAGTACAGTGTCCTGATTGCGGTGGAGAAATTGTGAAAACACCGTTTGGTTTTGGGTGTTCTAATTATGATGCACAGAATCCGGAAAGCTGTCGTTTTTCGATTGGTAAGATTGCCGGAAAGGAGATAGGCGCTACACAAATCAAGGAGTTGTTGACGAATAAAGTAACATCTACGATTCGTGGATTTGAAGGTAAGAGTGGTAAGAAATTTGATGCCTGTCTTGTTTTAGAGCAGGATGCAAATGGAAAGCATCGTATTAGCTTTGATTTTGAACATGTTGAGTCACAGAAAATCAAAGACGTTGTATGTCCGGATTGTGGTGGAGAAATTGTTAAAACACCATTTGGTTACGGATGCGCTAATTTTGATTCTCGTAATCCGGAAAGCTGCCGTTTTTCAATAGGAAAGATTGCTGGAAAAGAGATTGCGGCAAATCAAGTGAAAGAGCTGCTGACAGACAAGATTTCTTCTACGATTCGCGGATTTGAAGGTAAGAGTGGTAAAAAGTTCGATGCCTGTCTTGTTTTGAAAAAAGATGAAAATGGAAAACATCATATTAGTTTTGACTTTGACCATGTAGAGTCAAAAAAAATAAAGGATGTAGTCTGTCCATTGTGTGGTGGAGATATAGTGCCAACACCATTTGGCTTTGGATGTGCAAACTACGATAAAAATGATGAGAGTAGTTGTCGTTTTTCTGTTGGAAAGATGGCAGGAAAGGATATCACAGAAGCACAGGTTAAGGAATTGTTGACGAATGGAAGAACCTCTACAATACGAGGCTTCAAGTCTAAGGCTGGTAAGAAATTTGATGCCCGTATTGCATTAAGCAAGGATGAAGAAGGTAAGATTACCGGATTAAAGTTTGACTTTGAGGATTTGGAACAGCCAAAGCTAAAAGATGTACAGTGTCCTCTGTGTGGTGGAGATATTGTGAAAACGTTGTTTGGCTATGGATGTTCAAACTATAACAAGGATGATGAAAGCAAGAGTTGTCGTTTCTCGATTGGAAAGATTAGCGGCGTGAAGTTAAATGACAGTCAGGTAAAACAGCTTTTAACCATTAAGAAAACGGATGTCATTAAGGGATTTTTATCTAAGAGTGGAACGAAGTTTGAAGCGCCATTAAAGCTTACAGCGGAAGGGCAGATTGTATTCGATTTTCCGGAGAGAGAAAAGCCAACAGAAACGAATCTGATGTGTCCTAGATGTAAGGAAAGAAAGCTGATGAAGAGTCAGTGGTATTATGAGTGCAACTTCCAGTGTGGATTCCGTATTGGTCATACGGTGGCGCAAGTGCCAATTTCCGAGGAAATCATGCAAGAGCTGTTTGATACAGGAAAAACCAAGAATAAGGTTGTTGGTTTTGTATCTAAGGCAGGCAATCAATTTGATACATGTCTGAAATTTGAAGACGAAAGAATACAATTTGACTTTGATAATCCGGGTGAAACATCTGCTGCCGAAGCAACGCAGAACGCACAGCCGTGGTTAGCAGAAGATGCTGCACTGAAAGAGGGACAGGAACAGCAGGTAAAAGTGCGGGAAGAAACGATGAAATCTTTCGAGGATGAAAACGTGGAATCGCTGCAGGAAGCACCTGAGCCTGCTGCAGATGATTACTGGGCTTCTCTTATGGCGGGAGCTGCTGATGAAAATGCTATGAATGAAGAAATGGATAGTATGATTTTATCAGAGCAGATGTTAGAGGATGACGGACTGCCTTGGAATTAGAAATATGCATCTATAGATACATAAAAATAAATTATGCATTCGTATGTGCATAAAATGATATTATGCATCTCAAGATGCATAAAACTTGAAAAATGATATGCTATGTATTATACTACTTATAAGCGAAGGAGGGAATACGATGTTTTTTGCTTTTGCATATAAGCCATATATTGTAATTATAGGAGATATTATTGATTCTAGGAAAATAGAAAAGCGTGGAGAGGTTCAAGAAAGATTAAAACAGATTTTGCAGGACTTAAATGAAAAATATAATGAAGATATTGTTTCACCATTTATGATTACGCTTGGAGATGAATTTCAAGGATTGCTACATAATGGTAGAAATGCCTTGAAAATAATAGAAGAACTTCGTTCCAATTTATATCCTGTGCGAATAAGAGTTGGGATTGGGATAGGAAGTGTTTCTACAAAGCTTGAACAAATAGAAACAAGGGAAATAGATGGACCGTGCTATTATAGTGCAAGAAATGCGATTGACTATTTGAAAAAGAATGAAAATCGTTATCATAGTGATGAAGCTGATACTCGAATTGAAATAGAAAATGATTCCACAGGAGCAGCCAATCTTATGAATACGGTTTTTTCCCTTATGTCTGTGATAGAGAAAAACTGGACAGAACGTCAAAGAACCATAATTTATGATTTTGCACTGCATCAGGATGGACAGGAAAAATGTGCAGCACGTTTGAAAATAGCACAGTCTTCCGTACAGAGAGGGCTGACAAATGGCAATTACTATGCTTATGCTAAGGCAATGGATACAATAAATAATATTTTAGGGGAAATACAAAAGAATGACATTTAAGAATTACTTCTTGGTCTTATTATTAGGACATATTATTGCTGATTTTTATATACAATCGGCAGAAATGGCAGAGAAAAAAGAGAAAAAAATCCGATGGGTACTTTTACACTCCTTATCATATTGGGGAGGCATGTTAGTAGTTATGCTTCCATTCATGTCGTGGAATATGCTTGTGATAGCGACAGAGGCAGGGGTAGGACATTCCATAATTGACTTAGGAAAGCACTTATATAAGAAACTACGAAAAAAAGAAAATCAGAACAGATTAGACAGAAACACTTTTGTGATGGATCAAATTCTACATTTTAGCTGCTTGTTTCTGATTTCTTATTTTGCAGTTGTAATGAAAATTGAGTTAACGGAATTAGAATGCGTAGAACAATTTTTCTCAGTTATTCAGATATCAGAGAAGAGTTTGCTGTCAGGAGTATTAGCGGTGTTGTTAATCTATAAGCCGGCAGATATTCTGATACAAAAAATATTGAAAACATATAGACCGGTATCCGAGATTAGGGACAATAAGATTATTATAAAAGATAATAATACCGGTAGAATAATTGGAATGATTGAACGAACGATTATGCTGGTGTTTTTAGTAATTGGACAGTATTCTTCTGTTGGACTTGTATTAACAGCAAAATCAATTGCTCGGTATGACAGGATTGCAAAAGAGAAGGATTTTGCTGAGTATTATTTGCTGGGAACATTATTGAGCACCATTATTGTGGTGTTGAGTTCTTTTGTTATAAGGATTTCGTAAGATAATTCAAAGTTCATATGAGAATGGAATGGATAGGTTACAGGAACAATTTGATGTCGGATAACATAAAATTATGTCGACAAAAACGACATTAATAAAAGTATAAAGTGATATTGGAAAAAGATGAACAAGCCGTTTTAGGGAAAAATGACAAAAAAATTGATAATATTTTGACAAAAAAGTGTATTTTCCAATTGCTATTTTTCGTGTTTTATGCGAAAATATCATTGTGCGATTATAGCTTGCCAGATATGTTTCAGCAGAACATTATGTTATCGGGCAAGTGAAAGGGATGGATATTCCATTCTAAAATATAAGTTACGAATCGAAAGGAGTTTTCACATGATTTATTCAAAAGAAGTTGAAGAAATGTGTCCAGTAGCACAGGGCGTTAACCACGGTTGTGCTCCTATCCCAGAAGAAGCAAAATGGGTAAAGGCTAAAGATGTAGCTGATATCTCAGGTTTGACTCACGGTGTTGGCTGGTGTGCACCACAGCAGGGTGCTTGTAAGTTAACATTAAATGTTAAGGAAGGTATCATCCAGGAAGCATTAGTTGAAACAATTGGATGTTCCGGTATGACACATTCAGCTGCTATGGCTTCTGAAATTTTACCAGGAAGAACAATTATGGAAGCTTTAAATACAGACCTTGTATGTGACGCTATCAATACAGCAATGAGAGAATTATTCTTACAGATCGTTTACGGACGTACTCAGAGTGCTTTCTCTGAAGATGGTCTTCCAGTAGGTGCTGGTCTTGAAGATTTAGGTAAGGGACTTCGTTCTCAGGTTGGTACTATGTACGGTACTTTAGCAAAGGGACCTCGTTACCTTGAAATGGCTGAAGGATATGTTACAGGTATCGCTCTTGATGCTGATAACCAGATTATCGGTTACCAGTTCGTAAGCCTTGGAAAGATGACAGACTTCATTAAGAAGGGTGATGATCCTAACACAGCATGGGAAAAGGCTAAGGGACAGTATGGTCGTGTAGCTGATGCAGTTAAGATTATCGATCCAAGACACGAATAAGATTAAGATAGGAGGACGTTTAAAATGGCATTATTTGAATCATATGAAAGACGAATTGACAAAATCAATTCTGTATTAAATAGCTATGGTATCGCTTCTATCGAAGAAGCAGAAAAGATTACAAAAGACGCTGGATTAGATGTTTACAACCAGATTAAGGGTATCCAGCCAATTTGTTTCGAGAACGCTTGTTGGGCTTACATCGTAGGTGCAGCAATCGCTATCAAGAAGGATTGCAGACGTGCAGCAGATGCAGCAGCAGCAATCGGTGAAGGTCTTCAGGCTTTCTGTATCCCAGGTTCCGTTGCAGACACACGTAAGGTAGGTCTTGGACATGGTAACTTAGGAAAGATGTTACTTGAAGAAGAGACAGAGTGTTTCTGTTTCTTAGCAGGACATGAGTCTTTCGCAGCTGCTGAAGGTGCTATCGGTATCGCTGAAAAGGCTAACAAGGTTCGTCAGAAGCCATTAAGAGTTATCTTAAATGGTCTTGGAAAAGACGCAGCTCAGATTATCTCTAGAATCAACGGATTCACATTCGTAGAGACAGAGTATGATCCATATACAAATACAGTAAAGGAAGTATTCAGAAAGTCTTATTCTGAGGGACTTCGTGCAAAGGTTAACTGCTATGGTGCAAACGACGTTTGTGAAGGTGTAGCTATCATGCACAAGGAAGGTGTAGACGTTTCTATCACAGGTAACTCTACAAACCCTACAAGATTCCAGCACCCAGTTGCAGGTACATACAAGAAGGAATGTATCGAGCAGGGTAAGAAGTACTTCTCAGTAGCTTCAGGTGGTGGTACAGGACGTACACTTCACCCAGATAACATGGCAGCTGGTCCAGCTTCTTATGGTATGACAG
>JAXJRB010000148.1:0-19211 GCA_036310845.1 Lachnospiraceae bacterium
AGCTTTATTAGGAACTACAGAAGAAGAAAAGGAACAAGTTCCATCATAATCTTGTTACCCCAGCGAATGAAGATACCGTGTAAAATCCTTATTTTATGCGGGTTTGAAGATGGACTTCCATCGACAATATATTCGCCTGGGGAAATGAAGACACCAAACAAATTATGGACATTTTAAATAAACATGATGTTAAGGTAACGTTCTTTATGACTGGTGGCTGGGTAGAACAATTTCCCGATGATGTTAAGATGATTTATGAAAATGGTCATGACTTGGGAAATCATAGCCAGAACCATAAAAACATGAGTCAGATTACGGATAGCGAAAAAGAATCAGAGTTAATGTCTGTGCATGAAAAGGTAAAAGAATTAACTGGATACGAAATGTTTCTATTTCGTCCACCGTATGGAGATTATGATAATGCCGTTGTGAAAACAGCAAAAAAGTGTGGTTATTATACCATACAATGGGACGTGGACAGCTTAGACTGGAAAGATTACGGAGTAGACTCGATTATCAAAACAGTAACCCAGCATAAGGCATTGGGAAATGGTTCAATTATTTTGTGTCATAATGGAGCCAAGTACACAGCTCAGGCACTTGATACTATGATAACAACCCTGAAAGAGGCAGGTTATACCTTTGTACCTCTTTCAGAGTTGATTTATAAGGATAATTATTATATGAATCATGAGGGACGGCAGATAATGAAGAAATAACGATATTGCGGATAATAAGATGTTACAATGCAAAGGGAGTATTCTATAAGGAATAATGTAAAGTAATATTTCTAAAATTGTTGATAAAATAAATGAAAAGTGATGATTTTACAATAAAAATATGTGCATTTTACATAAAATATTGGATTTTTTGGAAAAACTATGTTATAATTTACTAGTTGTGCGGTGTTAATACCATATCACATTGTGTAAAAAAGGGAACGAATTTCTGTTCGCAACTATGAAAGTGCTGAATGGTTAATATTCGGTTAAGAGATTATGATACTGGTGCAGAGGTAGCAGTAATGACTAGGAGAGTAAGGGGAAAAGTGAATAAAGAAAAGGAATTTATGCAAGAGCTGGAACAAGCAGCTTTTCAAAGTAAATATGAAATAGCATGTAGACTGGTAGTAGACAGAATAGAGAAAATTAATAAGGAAATTTCTGAAGAAAAGGAAAGAAAATATATTAAAGATATTGAATATCGAGTAAAGACACCAGAAAGCTGTCTGAATAAAATGAAGAAAAAGGGGTATACTTTAAAGGCTGATATAGCGAAGGATAAGCTGAATGATATAGCTGGTGTAAGAGCGGTATGCTATTTTTTGGATGATGTGTATCAACTTGCAGATTTGATGATAGGAAGCCATGATTTTGAATTTGTAAAATTGAAGGATTATGTTAAAAAGCCTAAGTCAAGTGGGTATCAAAGTTTACATGTTATTATTAAGGTTCCGGTTGAAGATGAGTTTATCAAGGTAGAAATACAGTTACGTACTAGAGCAATGGATTTTTGGGCAGATATTGAACATCATTTTATATATAAGACCAAGGAAGTGGGAATGGAGATATTTGAGCAAGAATTTTTGAAATGCTCTAAGTCCATTCAGAAAATTGATAAGCAAATGCTAAAAATAAGAAAAAAGCTGGAGGCAGCTGGCGTTAGAGCGTATTCAATATAGAATTATGAAAGGTGTGGAAACGATGGAGTTGGTTTTCGCACCTTTTTGAATAATAAGAAATTGCTGTAGCGTAGTGAGAATTAAACAAGAATTTCTTACAAAATAAAAAAGATAGCCAAAATGGCTATCCTTTTTATTACTACGAAATGTTAACTAATTAGTTAGCAGCTTCTTCTGTAGTAGCTTCTTCAGTTGTAGCAACTTCTGTAGTAGCTTCTTCTGTAGTAGCTTCTTCAGTTGTAGCAACTTCTGTAGTAGCTTCTTCAGTTGTAGCAACTTCTGTAGTAGCTTCTTCAGTTGTAGCAACTTCTGTAGTAGCTTCTTCAGTTGTAGCAACTTCTGTAGTAGCTTCTACTGTAGTAGCTTCTTCTGCTACGATTGTTTCAGCTGTTGTGTCTTCTGCTGTAGATCCACAAGCTGTAAGCATTGCTGCACCTAATGTAAGGCTCATGATTGTTGCTAAAATAGATTTCTTCATAATTTTTCTCTCCCTTGTTTCATAATAATGGTTTTTCGCATTTTTTGCAAAAAACATAATTTATGTTTACATTTTTCATATTATACATCTTTTTCGGAGAAGGTCAATAGGTTTTTCAAAAATTTATTCATTTTATATTTACTTTATATTTACAGTGTGTTTACAAAATGTTCATAATGTAAAAAAATCAAGTATGAGCAAAACATATTAAAACCTATGATGGGCTTTGTAAAATACTATTTTGTTCGTATAAATGGTGCAAGCAAATAGAGCGGCAACCCAAAGAACAAAGAATATGCATAACGAAATTCGGTTGCAACAGGTGTGGCTATGCACAAGGTTAATACAAGTGCGATGGCAGGAATCCCGATTAGAAATCCTGTAGGACGATCATTTCTAATAGAGATACATTGGGAGAGAAGGATGGTCCAAAATATACCACCAATACTCCAAAGGAATCCATAAATAGGGATTAATTCATGTAGTTTGAAGAGCAGTTCTCTTATTTTAATAATAATATTTCCACGAAGAATAGGTTGCCAGTTTAATCCCCATTCATTAGGATAGATACCGTCAGCAAGACCAACTTTATAAGAAACATCAGGATACCAAAAACCATTTGTCTGTGAAACGAAAGCATCAAAGTAAGCTTTAGGATGATCAAGACCAATAGATAACCAAAGGGAGAAAAATTCAGCTTTATGGTTTTCTAAATATTCATTTCCAGTGCTCCGGATTAGATTTTTAATATTGTCAGATACATCCGGTTGATAAACAAGGCGTGCCTGTTCGATATCTATAAAGTGTTCAAGCTTTAGAAGCTGATCTTCGGTTAAAGCTTCTTCATTTGCAAGAACTTTGGCAATCTGTTGAACAGGGATGGATAAAGATTCTACGAAGTCAGCTTGTTTTATTTCATAAATATTCATGCATGGATATTTTGCAAATAGTACCAAGGCCAATAAAATCAAATGAACAGGGATAATAAGCTTTAACTGGTTGCGATTCCAATATAGGATAAATGGAAGACTGAGTAAAAAAGCATACCAGCCATTGGTACGAAGCAGACAGAGCATAAAGCCGGCAAATATATATGGAATTAGTAAGGTGAAATATTCACTTACTTTTAATTTTGTAGAAGCATTATTCGACGGATTGCGAAGCTGGAAACGAATCAGGGATGCCGCAAAAAGGGTCATACAGCCTGCAAAAGGAATATCTTTCCACATAGTTACTGCATAGATGCCATGGTACGGGATAAAGGCATAAAAGCAAATGACAATAATGCAAATAGATGTTTTCATATAAGCTAGCTGTAAGGTTCTTACAGCATAAGATACCACCCATGCCATAAATAGCATTTGTACGATTGTATATAGAGCGAGTCCGAAAATAGCATTACCTGTAAGGCTCAAGCCTGTATGGTATAAGAAACCAATTATCATTGTATGAATAATCGGATGGTGATTGCTAAGCTCGTAAGCCCCGATAACCTGCGCATACTGATTAAGACTGTCAGGAGTCATGATTGCAGGATATTCATGAAGAAAATAGGGAAACCATGCAATAAGGCAAAGTGCAAAAGCAACAAAAGGAAGCCAAGTTACCGGATATATCGAGTTATCTAGAAGAACAAGGTCGCTTTTAGTCAGTAATAATCGAATAGCATGATAGTATAGTAAAAAAAATCCTGCAAAAGACAAAAGAAGTATAAGTAGACAAAATAGTGTACTGGTTAGTCCTTGTAACAGCTTGGTGTAATCAGCAGCAAGTGTCAATGCAGAAAATAAAGATGCAGATAAGAAAGAAAGCCACATATCCTTTGAAGTAACCGTAGTTTGAGCAGTGGATTTCGATAAACGAATATACCAATAAGAAAATATGAAAAATAGAATAATGGAAAGTGGATTAGTGGTACTTATCCCCGTGATTCGCACGATAGCAAATAAGGACAAAAAACTTTTTAGTAAACAATATATTAGATTCATAGGTGTCCTCCTTATTGAATAAGTTGAATAAATATAGTAATTTCGTAATTATTCAGTATCTTCATAATTACGATGAAAAATCCATCCTAAATTTGCTTCGCAAATGGATTTTTCACTTTGGAATCATGTTCTTACGGTCTCAGCAGCAAGTGCGTCGACCTGCTCTGAATAGTTACGTAATTTCCTAAAATTTAGCTTCTATCAAAGGATAAGATGAATATGGGCAGTAGTCAAGTTAACATGGTGAAAAGATTGCACAAATAGAAAAATTCTGCTATGATAAAAAGTCGTTGGAATATAATTTTATGACTATAGAAGAGAAGCGAGGAGAAGCATGAGCTGGGAGAATAATGTGCGAAAGGTTGTTCCTTATGTAGCTGGTGAGCAACCAAAAAGTAAAAATGTTATTAAGCTGAATACCAATGAATGTCCTTATCCACCTGCACCGGGTGTAGAAGCAGCGCTGAATCATTTTGATTATGACGTGCTCCGTAAATATCCGGATCCGGATGTAGCAGACTTAAGAGCAGTATTGGCAGCAAGATATAAAGTGCCGGCAGAGCAGGTATTTGTTGGAGTTGGGTCGGATGATGTATTAGCAATGGCATTTTTGACTTTTTTCAATTCAGACAAACCAATCCTTTTTCCGGATATTACATATTCATTTTATGATGTATGGGCAGATTTATATAGAATCCCTTATGAATGTCAGGTATTGGATGAGAAATTTGAAATTAAAAAAGAAGACTATTTTAAGGAAAATGGTGGAATTGTCATTGCAAATCCAAATGCACCAACAGGAGTTGCAGCTTCGGTGTCCATGATAGAAGAGATTATCAAGGCAAATCAAGATGTTGTTGTCATTGTAGATGAAGCTTATGTGGATTTTGGTGGAGAGAGCTGTGTCCCATTGGTAGAAAAGTATGATAATCTACTTGTAGTGCAGACATTTTCTAAGTCACGTTCTATGGCTGGTATGCGAATTGGCTTTGCAATCGGAAGTAAGAAATTGATTGGATTCTTGAATGATGCGAAGTTTTCCTTTAATTCTTATACTATGAATGCAACTTCTATCATAGCAGGTGTGGCATCAGTAGAAGATGAGGCATATTTCCAAAAAATAACGGGCAAGGTAATTGCTACAAGAGAGTGGACAAAGAAAGAGCTTACAAGACTTGGATTCACCTTTACAGATTCTAAGACTAATTTTATCTTTGCAACGCATAAGAGTATTCCGGCACAGGAAATTTTTGATGTCTTACGTGAAAATCAGATTTTTGTAAGACACTGGAATAAGGAACGAATCAGTAATTATCTGCGTATTTCGATTGGAACAGATGAGGAAATGAAGCAGGTAATAGAGTTCCTTGAGAAGTACATAGAGGAAAGAAAATAAAGGGAGTATTAGAAAAGATATGAAAGAATTTATTTTAAACATTTTTAGAGGTATGGTAATTGGACTTTCCAATGTAATACCAGGCGTTAGTGGTGGAACGATGATGGTTTCCATGGGAATTTATGATAAGTTGATTATGGTATTGACACATTTTATAAAGAAGTTCAAGGAAGCTGTGTTATTGGTGGCTCCTTTAGGAATTGGAATGGTACTTGCGATTGCATTGTTCTCCAAGCTCTTTTCCGAAGTTTTCTTTCCGAATTATCCATTGCAGACCAATCTGTTTTTTATTGGTTTGATTATTGGAAGCCTTCCTGTTATGTATAAGAAAGTAAAGGGAAATAAGACAGGAGTTGGAGCAATTCTTGCATTTGCGGCGTTTTTTGTATTAGTAGTAGGAATGGCTTTGATGGGTGAAGGTGTTGACGCAGGAGCAGATGTATCATTAAGCTTTGTAAATATTGTTAAATTGTTCTTTGTTGGTGTAATAGCAGCTGCTACTATGGTTATTCCTGGTGTGAGCGGTTCTATGGTAATGATGATTTTAGGATATTACAATACGATTATTGATACCATAAGCGCATTTATCAATGCAGCACTTGCATTTGATATTGCGGGAGTACTTGCATGCTGTGTTGTACTTGTTCCATTTGGAATTGGAGCTGTAGTTGGTATTGTTGCAGTTGCAAAGTTTGTAGAATTTGTATTTAAAAAGTTTAGCCAGATTGCATACTGGGCTATTATTGGTTTGATTGTAGCGTCGCCATTTGCAATCCTTATTATGATGGGATCTGTTGCGCTTGGTGTGGTTGAGATTATGACTGGTATTGTTATGTTAGCAGTTGGATTTGTAATTTCCATGAAGTTAGGTGGAGAATAAAGTACAATTCGGGATGATGCCGTATGGCATCATCTTTTTGGACTAATAGGAAAGTGTTGTGACGTAGTGGATATTAATAGGGAACTTGGTAGGAAATTCTTACCAAAGTGAATGCGATGATATGCACTGCTTTGAAAAAGGAAAGGACGAGAAGGATGGATGCTTATACTGATTTTTCGGCTGTTTATGATCAATTTATGGATGAAACCCCATATGAGCAATGGTGCAAAAATATATTAGCTGTATTGAAGGAATATGATATTCAGAATGGACTAGTATTGGAGCTTGGTTGTGGAACTGGCAGTATGACAGAATTACTGGCAGAGAACGGGTATGATATGATTGGAATAGATTATTCACAGGATATGTTGAATATTGCTATGGATAAAAGAGAACAGTCTGGTCATCAGGATATTTTATATTTAAATCAGGATATGAGAGAATTTGAACTGTATGGGACAGTTCAGGCAGTGGTAAGTGTATGCGATTCTTTGAATTACTTATTGGAAGAAGAGGATATCGTTCAATGTTTTCGGTTGGTGAATAATTATTTGGATCCACGAGGTATTTTTTTCTTTGATTTTAATACTAGATATAAATATCAGGAAGTGATAGGAGATGCGGTAATCGCTGAGAATAGAGAAGAATGTAGCTTTATTTGGGAAAACTTCTATGATGAGGAAGAGAGAATCAATGAATATGACCTTACTATATTTGTAAAAGAAGCGCAGGCAAGTGGTGAGGAACTATTTCGCAGATTTCAGGAGACACATTATCAGAAGGGCTATGAACTGGAAGATATGAAGCGTTTTCTGAAGGAAGCAGGCATGGAATTTGTAAGAGCATATGATGCAGATACCTTACAAGAAGTTACGGATATAAGTGAACGTATCTATTGTGTGGCTCGTGAAAAAGGAAAGTAAGAAGGAATAAGATATAATTAATTAGATTCAATATAGAAAGGAAAGAGACAATGGCTGATTATATTGTAAGAGCAACTGCAGCAAATGCACAGATTAGAGCATTTGCAGTAACAACAAAGGAGACTGTGGAAACAGCAAGACAGGCACATAATACGAGTCCTGTTATAACAGCAGCACTTGGTAGATTACTTACAGCAGGTGCTATGATGGGAAGTATGTTAAAGGGCGAGAATGATGTTTTAACACTTCAGATTCGTGGTAATGGACCGGCGAAGGGATTGACCGTTACTGCGGATTCTAAAGCCAATGTTAAGGGCTGTGCATTGGAACCACAGGTTATGCTACCACCAAATGCACAGGGGAAGTTGGATGTAGGTGGTGCTTTAGGTATTGGCGTATTAAGTGTTATTAAGGACATGGGCTTAAAAGAGCCTTATGTAGGCCAGACAGAGCTGAAGACAGGAGAAATTGCAGAGGACTTAACCTATTATTTTGCAACCTCCGAGCAGGTACCATCTGCGGTAGGGCTTGGTGTTCTGATGGAAAGAGATAACACCGTAAAACAAGCAGGAGGATTTATTATTCAGCTTATGCCATTTGCGGAAGAAGAGGTAATTGAAAAGCTTGAAAAGAAGCTTGCAGAGGTTACCAGTGTTACAAAGCTATTAGATGATGGTAATACACCGGAGCAGATTCTCGAAATTCTATTAGGAGATATGGGACTGGAAATTATGGATACCATGCCAACACAGTACTACTGTAATTGCGATAAGGAACGTGTAGAAAAGGCGGTTGTAAGCATTGGTAAACAGGAAATCAATGAGATGATACAGGAAGGCAAGCCAATCGAAGTAAAATGCCATTTCTGTAATACCGCATATGAGTTTACGGTAGAAGACTTAAAGAGAATGATTAAGAGATCAAAATAGAAAATGAGCAGATTTCGTAAGGAATCTGCTCATTTTTTGTGATTAGAAATGGATAAAACATTATGTTACTTAATAAAGGATTTGTGTTATTGCATTTGAGAAGCAGGAGGTTCCACATCTTCTGTAACAACGGCTGCTTTTTCCAAGGCCTGTGCAATGGAATTAAGTAGCATAAGAGAAGTATATTTGGTTTCGGTAGAGTAACTAATATTCTCGACAGTTTGTGCTTCGAGCACCTTGTTTTTCAATTCGGTCAGAGTTGGTTTCATAAGTGGATACATAGTTTCAATAGATTCATCTAAATTGCTGATAGATATATCATTGATGTGAGTGGCATCAACAACAACCTGCATTTCCATATTTGTATTACCAAGCTGTAGTGTGCTGGTATAAACTCCCGGTACATAAGCTACCTCTGTAGGAATAGAAGCTTCTTTATCATCGGAGCTGTCAGCTCCCGGTACAAAGAGTGAGAATAGTATAAGGATAGTCAGCAAAACAACTACCACAAGTAAGATAGTATAGAGTAGTTCCTTGGAACGAAGAACTACAATTTTGGTATGAGAGCTCATAGGGGACTCCGTTTTCTTTTTTTATCATAATATGATAGAGGGGGGGAGAATATGACTGTATAAAGACATAACCCAAAGTATTTCTAATTTTAAATCATATTCCTTTTCTTAATCTTACCTTTTTGATTGCTTCAAATTTTTGCTGCGTATGACTCCGTTTGGCAGCTTTTTGACTTTTCAGTTTAATATAGTCTAAGATATCATCTTTATCTCTTTTATCCAAAAGACGAAAATAACTGACAAGCTCCGTTTCTTTTACAGTAAGATTAGATTGTTTCTGGGGTGGAACGGGGAGTTCAGGAGAAGAACTCAACTCGAATTCTGATTCATTATGCATAATAAATTTTAGGAGAGAATCCAAAGGAACCTGATAAAGCTCAGCCAGAACACAGATAGATTCTAGTGGAGGTGAAATTCGCCCAGTTTCATAGTGGGAATAGGTTTGGCGGATGATGTTAAGATGTGATGCAACAAATTCCTGTGAGTATCCTTTGGTTTTTCTGAGAACTTTCAAATAATCACCTAATGCGGTTTCAGTCATTTATATTTCCTCCTTTGTAAGTGCTATTTTCAGTATACGAAAAAGGGAGGATATAAAGGCTACTGCTGATAGCACGAAGGTATAGGAGCGCGTTTGATTAGAAGGTAGTTTAGTAAAAATGCAATGATTAGCTATTTGCAATAGCATGAAAAATGCTATTGTAGGTAACATTTTAGAAAGAGTCTGTTACAAAAATAGAGGAAATAGTGCCATAACAATGTTACTTGAACGGAGCCAACAGTAATATTACAATATTTTGTTCCTGACAAGGCACAAGACATTTTATTTACCTTTTCCTTATTCTGTGCTAAAATAAAATAATTGTGTTTTATTTTTTGGGAGGATAAGCAAATGAATATAGTATTATTATCAGGGGGATCCGGTCAGAGAATGTGGCCGTTAAGTAATTCGATTAGATCAAAGCAGTTTATTAAACTTTTTAAGAATGAAAAGGGTGAATATGAATCTATGGTACAGAGAGTGTATCATCAGATTAAAGAAGTAGATGCCAATACAGAGATTATGGTTGCAACTAGCAAGTCACAGGTAAGTGCTATTCGTAATCAGTTAGGTAATCAGGTATCGGTGTGTATTGAACCATGTAGAAGAGATACGTTTCCGGCTATTGCATTAGCAGCAGCAAAGCTCCACTATGAAAAGCGTGTAGGGAGAGAAGAAGCTGTGGTAGTGTGTCCGGTAGATCCTTATGTAGATAACTCTTATTATGAGGCTGTAAAACGTTTGGCTGAACTGGCGACAAAGGGAGATGCTAATCTAACCCTTATGGGAATAGAACCGGTTTATCCAAGTGAGAAGTATGGTTATATTATTCCTGAACAAAATGCACAGGTTAGTATGGTAAAGTCTTTTAAGGAAAAACCTACGGTTGAAGTGGCTCAGCACTACTTAGATCAGGGGGCGTTATGGAATGCCGGTGTCTTTGCGTTTAAGTTAGGGTATTTAATTGACAAGGCTCATGAGCTGATTGATTTTATTGATTATCGAGATTTGTTAGAAAAATATGAAACAGCAACTAAGATAAGCTTTGACTATGCTGTTGTTGAAAAAGAAGATAAGATACAGGTAATGCGTTATGCAGGTGACTGGCGTGATGTTGGAACATGGAATATGATGGCAGAAGTCATGTCTGATAAAACGAAGGGTAATGTTATTTTGGATGATACGTGTGAGGAAACCAATGTGGTAAATGAGTTGGATATTCCGATTTTATGTATGGGCTGTAAGGACATGGTTATTGCAGCAAGCTCCGACGGTATTTTAATTGCCGATAAAGAACAGAGTAGCTACATGAAACCATACGTGGAAGCGATGGACCAGGAAGCGATGTATGCAGAAAAGTCATGGGGAATCTACAATGTAATTGATGTGCAGGAAGATTTTATGACGATTAAGGTGTTGCTAAATGCAGGTCATGAGATGAAGTATCACAGTCATAGTTGCCGTGACGAAGTATGGACGATTGTTGCAGGTACAGGAGTAGTTGTTTTAAATGGCAAGAAACGAGATGTCGGAGTTGGTGATGTAATTCGTATTCCTAGTGGGTGTAAGCATACTATTAAGGCTGAAACAGATGTACGTTTAATAGAAGTACAGATGGGACAGGATATTGATGTCAAAGACAAGACAATACATCAATTATAGGCAGAGTTTATGTAAAGTTTATAGGATGTAGAAAGGTAGGAGTATAAAGTGAAATTTACAAAAATGCAAGGTTGTGGAAATGACTATGTGTATGTCAATGGTTTTGTGGAAAAAATAGATACGGAAGCAAAGCCTGATATTGTAAGAAGATTAAGTGACAGACATTTTGGAATCGGTGGAGATGGTGTGATTTTTATCAATCCGTCGGAAATTGCAGATTTTGAGATGGAGATGTTCAATGCGGACGGAAGCCGTTCACAGATGTGTGGAAATGGGATTCGCTGTGTTGCAAAGTATGTGTATGATTATGGTTTAACAGATAAGACAAGCCTTACGATAGAGAGCTTTGGTGCGATCAAATATATTGACTTGACCGTAGAAAATGGAAAAGTGTCTTTGGTAAAGGTAAATATGGGAGCACCTATTCTTGCTGCAAAGGATGTGCCTGTTCTTTCAGAAAATGAACAGGTTATTGATGAGGAGATTGAGGTTGAAGGTAAGAATTATCGTATGACTTGTGTATCCATGGGAAATCCTCATGCGGTTGTATATATGGATGATGTAAAGAATCTTGATATTGATAAGGTTGGACCGTATTTTGAAAATCACAAGCGTTTTCCTGAGAGGGTAAATACAGAGTTTGTAAAGGTAATTGACCGAAATACGGTAGAAATGCGTGTTTGGGAACGTGGAACAGGTGAGACACTTGCTTGCGGAACCGGATGCTGTGCAATTGCTGTATCATGTATTCTGAACGGACTGACAGAGGATAAGGTAACAGTTAAAGTGTTAGGTGGAGAACTGTTATGTGAATGGGATAGAGAAGCAAATCTCGTTTATATGACAGGACCTGCAGTTACCGTATTTGACGGAGAGATAAACGTATAGGTTTAGGAGGACATCATGCTTTTTCCAAGTGAAGTATTTCTATTTGTATTTTTGCCGGTTGTGCTGGTAATTTACTATGGCTTATTAAGAAAAAATGTAGCTTTAAAGAACATTTTTCTGTTGTTTGCAAGCCTTTTCTTTTATGCATGGGGCGAACCGCAATATGTATTTTTGATGATTGCAACGATTCTGTTTGACTGGTTTTATGGAATTTTGCTGGACAAAGTTCGAGACAAAAAGATTCCGGCAAGAATTATTATGTTTTTGATGGTTGCAACAAACCTTGGTATTTTAGGATATTATAAGTACAGTGGTTTTGCAGTTTCACAGGTAAATCGTTTCCTACATACGGAGTTTGCGATTCCACAGGTAATTCTGCCAATTGGTATTTCGTTCTTTACCTTTCAGGCAATGTCCTATGCCATTGATGTGTACAGGGGACATGGTAAGGTGCAGAAGAATCCGTTGTATGTAGGACTTTATGTATCCTTGTTCCCACAGCTGATTGCAGGACCGATTGTACGTTATGAGACGGTTGCTGACCAGATTGAGAACAGAGTTGAGAACTGGAATGACTTTACGAGTGGTGTGACCAGGTTCTGCGTTGGTCTTGCCAAGAAAGTCTTGATTTCAAATAATATGGCAATTGTAGCAGATGCGGCATTTGGCTTGATTATTAATCATGATTTTCAAGCATCTATGGGTATGGCTTGGCTTGGTGCGATTTCCTATACTTTACAGATTTTCTTTGATTTTTCAGGTTATTCTGATATGGCAATCGGTCTTGGTAAGATGTTTGGATTCCATTTCGAAGAGAACTTCAATTATCCGTATATTTCTAGAACAGTATCTGAGTTCTGGAGAAGATGGCATATGTCATTACAGACATGGTTCAGAGATTATGTGTATTTCCCATTAGGTGGAAGCCGTGTATCAAAACCGAGATTAATTTTTAACTTGTTTGTAGTATGGGCATTGACTGGTATTTGGCATGGTGCGAACTGGACATTTATTGCATGGGGACTTATGTATTTCGTGCTACTGACCTTTGAGAAGCTTACAGGATTAACTAAGAAAAATTACTGGTGGGGACATATCTATACGATGGTATTTGTTATCATTGGCTGGGTGATCTTCCGTGCGATTAATCTAGGAGATGCGATTATTTATCTCAAGGCAATGTTTGGTATTGGGGCAAAGGGCTTTATGGACAAGGCTGTTTTTGCATATATTGCACAAAACTGGGTTTACTATGTATTTGCATTGATTGGATGTGCACCGATTGTTCCATGGCTTGATAAGAAGCTTGAGAACAATAAGGTATGGCAGGCTGTTTATGCGGTTGGCTTAGTTGCGGCTATGGTTATTTCCGTATCCTTTATCAGCAACAATGCATACAATCCGTTTATTTATTTCAATTTCTAGGAAAGGATGAATGACTATGAAGAATCGTGACAAGTGGATAGCAATCGCATTTCTGACGTTTATCCTTATCATACCGGCAGTAACGATAGTTCGTGGCTTTCTGCCACAGGAGGATGCGATCATATCGCAAGAACAGCAGGATGCTTTATTAGATGCAAATGGAACCATGCAGGGTGGTGCTCATGGAAATGCAGCAGAGGACACAGCGCAGACGACTCAGCCTGCACAGCCCCAGGAGCTTCCTTGGTTTACTAAGGTACAGAATATATTAAACAGCTTTACGGAGCGTTTGTTTGGAAGAACAAAATTAATAGCGTTTAATACCGAACTTACATCATTGCTTACCGGTGGTACTTATATGGAGTCAACGCAGGTTCTGAAGGGAAAAAATAATTGGCTTTTCTATAAGACAGAGATGGATGGACATCCTATCTGGGATTATATGGGAATCAATCATTTTACAGAAGATGAGCTTGCTGCAATGGCAGCGAATCTGACGCAGATGCGTGATTATTTTGAAAATGAAAGAGGCATAGATTTCTATATTACGGCACTTCCAAACAAGGAAATTATATATGAAGAAAATATGCCGGATACCGTTGCTAGAGTAAATAAAGTATCTAGATCTGAGCAGGTTGCTGAGTATATGTGGGCAAATACAGACTTGGTATATATTTATCCAAAGCAACAGTTACTTGATGCAAAGGAGAAATATCAGACATATTATTCTACAGATACGCATTGGAATCAATTAGGAGCATTTATTGGTTTGCAGGAAATTTTTAAGGAAGCTTATGGAACACATGCGGATCTTGATTCTGTATCCTTCCGTGTAGATACTGAGACTTTTGCAGGTGACCTAGCAACCATAGCAGGCGTTACCGCAGACTACAGTCAGGATACGTACTTTGTATTCGAAGAGGAAACTGCTGATCCGGCACAGTATCGTGATGAAGTATGCTTTGTAGTAGGAGATTCCTTCTCGGGATTCCTTTCGACGATTGCAAAAGGCTATTATAAAGAGGTATATTGGTTTTATACAAGAGATGATTTTACTATGGATAAGGTTGATGAATTACAACCGGATGTCATTATATGGGAAACGGTTGAACGTTATATGGAAACCTTCTTGAATGAGAATTTATTAGTAAAGTAAGAGTAATTGTGAGATACGAAAGAATTACAAGTAAGTATAGAAAAGAGTTCTGTTCTGAATAGCAGAACTCTTTTTGCAAAAATAAAAAATCGCTGTAGCGCAGTGGGAGCTAATAAAGACTTTATAAAGTAAATTCTTCGGGTGATTGCCGTAGAAGAATCACTTTTTGAAAAAAATAGTAATGGTATTATGGGAGGTAGTTATGATAAATGATGAAACGATGGACTATATTTGTATACTGACCAAGCTAGAGATTTCCGTAGATGAAAAAGAAAAAACAAAAAATGATATGAAGCGTATGCTTACGTATATTGATAAATTGAATGAACTAGATACAACAGGGATAGAGCCTGTATCCCATATCGTAAAGCAGCAAAATGTCTTTCGTGAAGATGCTGTAACAAATGGAGACGAGCATGAAAAGATATTAAAGAATGCACCGGAAAAAAAGAACAGTATGTTCAAGGTGCCAAAGACTTTAGGGTAGGGGGATGTATGGATATTTTGTCATTAACCGCAGTAGAGCTGGCAAAGTCAATAAAAGAAGGAAAAACGACAGCAGTAGAAGCAATGCAGGCAATATTGGATAAAATCGAAGAGGTAGAGAAAACGATACATGCTTATGTGACAATTGATAGAGAAAAAGCCCTAAAAAAAGCGGAAGAAGTACAGAAAAAAATAGAAGCAGGAGAATTAACAGGACCACTTGCAGGTGTTCCAGTAGCGATTAAAGACAATCTGTGTACAGAAGGATTACGTACAACCTGTGCTTCTAAAATGCTGGAGAATTTTGTACCAACCTATTCGGCAGAGGCGGTCTTGAATCTAGAAAAGGCAGGAGCAGTTGTCATAGGGAAGACCAATTTGGATGAATTTGCTATGGGGTCCACGACAGAGACATCATTTTTTGGAGTAACCAGAAATCCTAAAAATATAGAACATGTTCCGGGTGGTTCATCAGGAGGATCTGCGGCAGCAGTAGCGGCTGGAGAATGCTTTTTTGCTTTAGGTTCTGATACGGGGGGATCTATTCGACAACCAGCATCCTATTGCGGCGTGGTAGGTATGAAACCAACCTATGGAACAATATCACGTTACGGGATGGTGGCATTTGCTTCGTCATTAGATCAAATTGGACCGTTAACCAAGGATGTAACGGATTGTGCAACTGTCATGGAGATATTAGCGTCTCATGACGAAAAGGACTCTACATCAATAGTGCAAACAGATACCGACTTTACATCTGCTCTTGTTGATGACGTAAAGGGAATGAAAATTGGGATTCCAAGTGATTATTTCCGTGAAGGGTTAAATGAAGAGGTAAAAGAAGCTGTACTTGCAACAGCCAAGGTATTAGAGAAAAAGGGAGCTATTGTGGAAGAGTTTAATTTAAGTCTTGTTGAGTATGCAATTCCAACGTATTATACACTTGCGTCAGCGGAAGCAAGCTCCAATTTGGAGCGTTTTGATGGTATCAAGTATGGATATCGTACGCAAGAATATGAGGGCTTGCACAATATGTATAAAAAGACGCGTTCGGAGGGCTTTGGCGAAGAAGTAAAACGTAGAATTATGCTCGGAGCTTTTGTGCTTAGCTCGGGTTATTATGATGCGTATTATAAAAAGGCATTACAGGTAAAGACTATGATTTGTAAGGCCTTTGATAAGGCGTTTGAATCATATGATATTATCTTAGGACCAGTGGCACCCACAACGGCACCAAAGCTAGGAGAAAGTCTATCAGATCCTATGAAAATGTATCTTGCAGATATTTATACCATTTCAGTGAATCTTGCAGGGATTCCGGCAATTTCTATACCTTGTGGAATGGATTCGAAGGGATTGCCGATTGGTGTACAGATGATTGCGAACAGTTTTGAGGAGAAGAAACTGTTTCGTGCGGCATATACATTTGAGCAAAATACGAAGAGAATATCTAAGCCGGCAAAAAACGCTGACTAAAATATTCTAAAGCTTCGTATAGGAAGAATGCAAGTAACTATTCAGCAGGAATACGCATGTACTGCGGATTCCGTGAGAAAAAGTAGCATAGTTAAGCAAAAATCCAATCGCTGAAAGTGATTCTGAATGGATTTTTGCACATAATTATGAAGGTACTGAATAATAAGGAGACTGATAAGATGTATAAACAATATGAAACAGTGATTGGTTTAGAAGTACATGTTGAGCTTGCAACTAAAACGAAGATTTTTTGTGGCTGCTCCACAGAATTTGGAGGAGCACCGAATTCCCATACTTGCCCTGTTTGTACCGGAATGCCGGGTTCCCTTCCGGTTTTGAATAAAAAGGTAGTGGAGTATGCGGTTGCAGTAGGACTGGCAACCAATTGTCACATAACACAGTATTGCAAATTTGATCGCAAGAATTATTTTTATCCAGATAATCCACAAAATTATCAGATTAGTCAATTATATCTACCTATTTGTAGAAATGGACATGTGATGATAGACACAGAAGAAGGAATAAAAGCCATTGGAATTCATGAGATTCATATGGAAGAGGATGCAGGAAAGATGATTCATGCTGAGGATGGAGATTGCTCTTTGGTAGATTACAATCGTGCCGGTGTCCCATTAATTGAGATTGTATCAGAGCCTGATATGAGAAATGCTAAGGAAGTAATTGCCTTTTTGGAAAAACTTCGTATGCTGATACAATATCTAGGAGCGTCGGATTGTAAGCTAAATGAAGGCTCTATGAGAGCAGATGTAAATTTATCTGTTAGAGAGCAGGGAGCAAAAGAGCTTGGAACAAGAACAGAAATGAAAAATTTGAATTCTTTCCGTTCGATTACACGTGCTATTGAGGCAGAAAGAGTACGTCAAATAGAGTTATTAGAGCACGGTAAAACAGTAATACAGGAAACGAGACGGTGGGATGAGAATAAAGAAGAGTCCTATCCTATGCGTTCTAAAGAGGATGCACAGGACTATCGCTATTTCCCAGATCCAGATTTGGTTCCTGTCTACATCAGTGACGAGTGGATTACGAATATTCGAAATAGTCAGCCGGAATTTCGAGAGGCAAAAATGGCTCGTTATAGGGAAGAGTTTGACATTCCAGAATATGATATTGGTATTATTACTGACTCCAAGCATATGGCAGATTTATTTGAGCAGACAACAGCGATTTGTAAGCAGCCTAAAAAGGTAGCAAACTGGCTGATGGGAGAGACACTTCGTTTACTAAAGGAAAAGAGCATGGATGCGGAAGATATAATATTTTCGCCGTTTAATCTTGCAAAGCTGATAGAGCTTGTAGATGCTAAGGCAATAACAGGAACTGTGGCAAAGGAAGTTTTTGAAATCATGTTTGATAAGGATATTAATACTGAAGAGTATGTGAAGGAAAATGGATTAATGACGGTAAACGATGAAGGCGAACTTCGCAAAACAATAGAAGGAGTCATTGCTAATAATCCAAAATCAGTAGAAGATTATCATAACGGAAAAGAAAAGGCGATAGGATTTCTTGTTGGTCAGACTATGAAAGCGATGAAGGGAAAAGCGGATGCCGGATTAGTGAATCAGATTATTAAAGAAGTAATCGGTTAATAAAGTGTTCTTTTTTGAAAAAGGAAATATAGAGTAAAATTAATGCAGACGTTTGATTATCGACTATATGCAGATAAAATACATTGCTGGAGATGCATAAATACTTTAGAAGGTACTTTTGTATCACAAAATATGGAGTCTAATATTCAGGGAGGAATATATTCGATAGAACGAGTATATAAAGATGAAAATGGATAGAGATTACGGCAGAAGAGTATTCTAAGCGTTATGGACATACTGAGGACAAGGCAGTACCAAGTAATGCGTCAGCATTGCCTACAACTTGGAAAGAGGCCGGCAAATATGGAAAGACATATACGTATTCAATTGTGTTATATGAATAGGTATAGTAAGCGAAGTGAAAGGCTATGCACAGTGATGGTGCATAGCCTTTTTGCACTTCTGGCAAATTGCTGAAGCGAGGATGCACACTCGTGCAGGCACGCACGATTTTATTGTATTTCAAATAATTGCATATGATGAAAAAGGATTCTTAGCTCAACATAGTAAGGCTTTGAGTATTTTATTAACAATTGTAATAGGAAATGTCTTTGCACAATTATTTTTACAACTGGCAGGAGCTGTTGACTTTATGCATTTAGCGAAAGCATTTCATGCGATTCTGTTTCTTATCATTTGGGGGAAGTGTGTAGTCTATGAGTGATTCAAGCTTATCTATTAAACTGTCGAATAGCTTCAAGGTTTTTTCAATTGGTTCTTTTGTAGACTTATCAACAATTATATAATCATTTCATTTCTAGTATTTCACATTTAAGTCTAGGCTATTATTTTTGAATGGATTATGCAATAATGGAAGAGAAAACATATTATGTTAAATTCAAGTTTGCGTGTTAAAGTGAGCCATGCTGGGCAGTGGCTAAATTGTTCGTCGGGAGCTTGCTCACGTAAGAGTAACTTTAGCCAATGGACAATACGGCGAACGCCGCGACAACGAGCAACGCAAGTTGCGAGTGGTGGCATGGCTCAGACGTAGTGTTGCTCTCAATTCTGGGACACAAAGCCTAAGAGTTACTAAATGTCCTCTTCTGACAGCTTTTATTAGCACTCTCTTGCGCAAACTCGCCCTGCTACGCAGTGCTCAGACAAGACTCCAGAG
>JAXJRB010000149.1:0-1951 GCA_036310845.1 Lachnospiraceae bacterium
CTGAATTCCATGGAACAGGCAGCCGATCGCGGTATCGCAAGTCTCAAACAGCAGCTGGATGAGCTGATCGTGAAGGCGTAGTGGTATTGTTTCGCGTGTCCAGGGAGATTGATTTCCACCTGTACTTCCGATATAATACTATTAGACAAACTTGAATATGTAGGGAAGGCAACGACAATGAAAATAATCATTTATGGTTCTCAATATGGAACTGCCAAGCAATACGCAGAAGAACTCGCTAGAAAAACCAGTATTGATTTAAAAAGTTATGAAGATGTTACGGACATAAACCGCTATGACACAGTCATATATGTTGGCGGTCTGTATGCTGGCGGTGTTTTGGGAATGAAAAAAACACTTGCTAAAATGTCGCAATGTCAAAGCAAAAAGATTATCATTGCTACAGTCGGATTGGCAGACCCGATGGACACAGCGAATACCAATAGCATTAAAAACAGCATGAAGAGGCAACTCTCAAATGAACTGTATGAAAATGCACACATCTTCCATCTAAGGGGTGGAATAGACTATTCACGGTTAAGTTTTAAGCACAAAACAATGATGGGCTTGTTATATAGAAAAGCAGTCGGGTTGCCAGAAGAGAAAAAAACTGCAGAGGTAAAGGCTATGATTGAAACATATAATAAGAAAGTGGAATTCGTGGACTTTGATAGCTTAACTGCAATAGTTAATGACATCTAATCCGTCAAACTCCAATTTGTAAAGATGTCAGAATACAAAAGTAATTCCATATAGTAGAGGTATAATTGTAATGAAAAAGAGTATCACAAAAAATGCAATAGTAAGATATTTGATAATATGTTTCTGTATTACATATTTGTCATGGGGATGTGTTGCGTTTTATTCTAGAGCTCAAAATGTAAACTTTAACACATACACGTGGATGTTGATACTATATGTTTTAGGGGTAATATCTCCAGCAATTTCAGCGATATTTGTTGAGAGGACTTATGAAAAAAAGAAATATAAAGAAATAATCAAAGGAATTTTTAGGCTACCGTCTCATAAAAGCGATTGGGTGATTGGATTAATAGCAGTATCTGTACTACAGCTACTGCCCTACTTTGTCTGGAGTGGTGAAATTGTGAGTTCTTTTGTAAATTTGGTTATTCTTATTCCTATGTTTTTAATAATTGGCGGAATGGAAGAAATTGGATGGAGAGGATTTTGGCTAAAAAGAGAACTACAGATTAATGAACAAAGGAGATTTTGGGTAGTTCTTAAGGTGGGAATTGTATGGCAACTGTGGCATTTACCACTGTTTTTAATGCTTGGCACATATCAACAACTTAGAACAGACATTTTATTACATACGCTGTCAACATTAGCTATAACGTTTTTGATAGGTGGGTTGTATATAAGAGGCCGCAGTACATTTTTATGTGTGATATTGCATAGCTTGATTAATTCACTTAGTGATATTGTTGTTGTGAATCAAAATTTGATAAGTAGCATTGTTATTATGATGGCGTGTATTGGCTTTTTTTTCATAATGGATATCGGGGACAGAAAGGAAAGTGCATGTGTATATAAGATAGAATGAAAGATGAAGCGATAAATTCCAATTTGTCGAACTCATATCAACGGCAGACTTTCTTTGCTTATGATTTTATACATACATCATAAGCATTGTACGGCAAGTTCCTAGTTGATAGATATGTATGATATATGTACATTTCGGCTGGATTGATTTTATTACCGCCAAATAGGGATTGGTTCTCTGTACAAGAATAAAAACTAAATTGCCATATCATAACGCACCTACGTCATGGTATGGCAATTATTTTTGCTGATAGATATTTATATTTGTTGACAATGTTAAATCATCGTGATTATTGTAATTTGGTTCTGCATGACGAATAAAGTAAATGTTGGTCATATTGTTACCTTTTCTAAAAGAGAAAACGGATTGCCACACCAGTGTGCGCAC
>JAXJRB010000150.1:0-2776 GCA_036310845.1 Lachnospiraceae bacterium
CTCAATTCTGTAAAGCAAAGTCTTAGAGTTTCTTAATGTTCTCTGATGACTGCAAGCACTCTCTGGAGTCTTGTCTGAGCACTGCGTAGCAGGGCGAGTTTGCGCAAGAGAGTGCTAATCAAAGCTGTCAGAAGAGGACATTTAGTAACTCTTAGGCTTTGTGTCCCAGAATTGAGAGCAACACTCAGACTCCCCACACTCCACTAAACCTGAATTTATTAAAAAACCTTTACAGAACAGTTCCTACACTATTCTATAAAGGTTTTTGCATTTCATGAAATATTAAATTTCTCCTGCATCATACAGTTCGTTCGCATAGCGTACAGAGCCCATCGCATCCTTGGAGTAAAAGTCTGCCCCTATCATATCAGCATACTCCTGCGTTAATACTGCTCCACCAACCATTACACGGCAGTTCACATTCTGTTCTCTTAATAGCTTAATTGTTTCTTCCATATTCACAACAGTAGTTGTCATCAAAGCACTTAAACCTACTAAACGGACATTCTGCTCCTGTACCGTCTTTAAAATCAATTCAGGTTCTACATCCTTACCTAAATCTATCATTTCAAAACCATAATTCTCTAAAAGGGTCTTTACGATATTCTTACCGATATCATGAATATCACCCTTTACTGTCGCAATAACGATTTTTCCTTTTGATTCACTCTTTTTACCTGATTCTGATAACACCTTTTTAATCGCTTCAAACGATGCTTTTGCTGCATCAGCACTCATCAAAAGCTGTGGCAAGAACATTTTCTTCTCTTCAAATCCCTTTCCTACAACATCAAGAGCCGGAATCAGTTTTTCATTGATAATCGTCAGAGAATCATTTCCTTCAGATAATAACTTCATTGTTGCCTGATATGCACTCTCCGTTAAGCCCTTAATAATTGCTTCGTCCAAGGTCAAATCACTATTTTTATTGCCACTTACTACTTTCGGCTGCTCTGATGGTGTTCCACATTTTTCAATATACTCCATGCACTGATCATCTTCGCCAATCAAAGCATTAAAGCTATAATATGCCGCCATCATTGGTTCGCTGGAAGGATTCACAATTCCGGCACTTAAACCATTTTGCAAGGCCATGGTAAAGAATGTTGTATTTACCTTTCCTCTCTCTGGTAATCCAAACGAAATATTCGATACACCAAGTACCGTATGAATACCCATTTCATAACGGATACGTCTTAATGCTTCTAATGTAACCAATGCATTATCTTTTCCGGTACTGATAGTCATTACCAGTGCATCCATAACCAAATTCTTTTTTGGAATTCCATAGCTTTCCGCTGTTTTTACTATCTTTTCTGCAATTGCAAGACGTCCCTCTACAGTTTCAGGAATACCATTCTCATCTAAACACAAGCATACCACGACTGCACCATACTTCTTAGCAATTGGAAATACACTTTCCATGGATTCCTTTTTACCATTTACCGAGTTAAGCATTGGCTTACCATTATAACAGCGTAATGCCCTTTCCATTGCAACAGGATCTGATGTATCAATCTGCAATGGCAAATCAATAATGGCCTGAATTCCCGTTACTGCTTCTTCCATAAGCTGAGGTTCATCTATCTCCGGAAGTCCAACATTCACGTCAAGGATATGTGCCCCCTTTTCTTCTTGTGTCAGACCTTCCTTATAAATATATTCCATATCATGGTCACGAAGCGCCTGCTTAAACTTGGATTTTCCGGTTGGATTGATTCTCTCACCAATAATCAAAGGCTTTCTCGTAAAGTATACCGCATGGTTATAGGACGATACTACCGTAAGATTCTTATCTGTTATCGGTTGTAACTCTAAACCTTTGCATACAGAAATAACTTCTCTAATATGTGCAGGTGTTGTACCACAACAACCACCAACTGCACTTGCACCATTTTCTACAAGCAATTTTACCTTCTGCGCAAACTCTTCAGGTTCTACATCAAACACTGTTTTACCATTTACAACAGAAGGCAATCCGGCATTCGGATTAATAACAATTGGAATCGAACAGCATGCTGTTAACTCCGGAAGAAGCTTTAACATCTGTTCAGGTCCTAATCCACAGTTAAAACCTATCGCATCAACACCAAGCCCTTCCAGCATTGCCGTTACAGATGCTACATCCCCTCCTGTTAACAATTTTCCATTTTCATCAAAAATCATTGTTACAACAACTGGCAAATCACAATTTTCCTTTGCCGCCAAAACTGCTGCCTTAATCTCATAAGAATCACTAACTGTTTCAATCAAAACAACGTCCGCTCCAGCCTTGTCTCCAGCAATAATAATCTCTTTGAACGCTTCGTATGCCTGATCAAAAGCGATTTCTCCCAATGGCTTTAATAGTTTTCCGAGTGAACCAATATCAAGTGCTGTATACATTGTCGGCAAGGTTTCTTCCTTTCCCCCTTGTTCCAACAATTCTTCCCTAACCTCTGCAATAGACTCCTTCACTAGATTGATTCCAGCAGAAACTAACTGTTCTACAGAATATTCCATATTTCTGCATTTAAATGAATTCACGCCAAAGGTATTTGCACTGATTACATTTGCACCAGCTCTTAAGTATTCTTTATGTACCTGTTTAATCTTCTCCGGTTGCAAAATATTCCATGTTTCAGGAATTTCACCCGTCTGCAAACCTCTTGACTGCAATTCCGTTCCCATTGCACCATCAAAAAACAAAATTTCTTTTCCAAGCTTTTCTCTAATCTTCATATCTAAATTCACATCCTATATTTTCACAAGTACTACACTTTGCAATGTGACAGTC
>JAXJRB010000151.1:0-2481 GCA_036310845.1 Lachnospiraceae bacterium
AGGGAGAGTATAAAAAGAGTCTGTTATTGGCATAATAGTATTTGGTTAGTTAGGTTAAATTGATTATGGATACAAGAGGTTCTTTATACGACCCCTCGCACGAACACGATTCTTGTGGCGTGGGGCTGATTGTAAATATTAAAGGTGCGAAATATCACGATGTAGTAGAAAACGCCTTACAGGTTCTTGAACATATGGCTCATCGAGGAGCTGAAGGTGCTGATAACAAAACCGGTGATGGAGCTGGAATTATGATACAGATTCCACATGAGTTTATATTACTTAATGGAATACCCGTTCCAGAACGAGGACGCTATGGCGTAGGAATGCTGTTTATGCCTAAAGATATGTTGGATTATGAAACATTCATAAATATTATTCGTGAAACTATATCTGAAGAAGGGCTTACTTTAACACACCTAAGAGATGTGCCGGTTAATTCTTCAGTCTTAGGACACGATGCAGCTATGTGTGAGCCTCAAATTAAACAGATGTTTATATGTGGAAAAGAAGATATAGGTATTGATGTAAAAAGGTATGAAGAACATTTGCAAAGCCGTTTGTATGTCGTTGGGAAGAAGATTGAAAGACGTATTATGGAGTCGTCTATTAAAGATAAGGATAACTGCTATATCGTTAGTTTGTCTACCCGTACTCTTATTTACAAGGGAATGCTCACATCAAGGCAATTGCGATATTATTACCCAGATCTGATGAACCCATATTTTACAAGTGCAGTCGCTCTTGTTCACTCTCGATTTTCTACAAATACATTCCCAATGTGGCGCTTAGCACAACCTTTTCGTTTTATAGCCCATAATGGAGAGATTAATACGATAAAGGGAAATCGATTATGGATGCAAACGCGAGAGTCAATTCTCAAACCTTATAATTTAGGTAAAATCGAGGAGATCTCGCCTATCATACAAGAAGGTATGAGCGATAGTGCATCGCTCGACAATACGGTTGAGTTCTTCGTAAAGAGTGGAATGTCGCTTCCGCATACGTTGGCTATGCTTATCCCTGAAAGTTATGGAGAGAAAGATCTACTATCCAATCGAATCAAAAGTTTTTATGAATATCACAGCATATTTATGGAACCTTGGGATGGCCCTGCTGCTGTTATGTTTTCTGATGGGCACTATGCAGGAGGACTGCTTGACAGGAATGGATTACGTCCTGCGCGCTATGCAATAACTAAAAATGGGATGTTAGTATTGGCATCTGAAACAGGTGTATTAGATATAGATCCTTCCATAATTACAGAAAAAGGGCGTTTGCAACCTGGAAAGATGCTTTTGGTTGATTTAGATGATGGTCGAATTATAAGCAATAATGAGATAAAATCAACCCTTGCTGAGGAACATCCATATCGCGAATGGCTGCAAAAAAATTTGGTGGTACTTAACGATATTCATAGCGGGCGTAAATTAAAGCATAGTATAGATCATTATCAAGAGAGATTACATACGTTTGGGATTGGGAAGGAAGATATTGAACTTATTCTAAAACCAATGGTGAACACACATCAGGAGCCCACAATGTCTATGGGGGCGGATATTCCCATTGCAATTCTCTCCAAGCGGCCACAACGATTTTTTGACTACTTCCGCCAAATGTTTGCTCAAGTGACAAACCCTGCTATAGACCCATTACGTGAATACTCGGTTATGTCTTTAACTGATTATATAGGTGGTGTCTCTGGAAATATCTTGGAAGCAACTCCAGAAATGTGCAAAGTTGTGGAATTACCAAGTCCAATAATTTCTAATACAAATCTCGATAATCTAAAAAACCTGACATATAAAGGTTTTCGAACGATAACACTCAATATGGTATTTGCAGCATCTGAAGGGGTTGTCGGAATGCAGCAAGCAATAGACAATTTGTGTTTAGAAGTTGAACAAACCGTTGATAAAGGCTATAATTATATCATCCTGAGTGATAAGGCTATTAATGACACCTATGCTCCAATCCCTTCTTTAATAGTAATGTCGGCCGTGCATCATCATCTCATTAAAAGCAAAAAACGTTCACAAACGGCAATTATCATCGAAAGTGGTGAGGTTATGCAGGTTATGGATGTCGCTTTACTCACAGGATATGGTGCCAGTGCAGTAAATCCATATATGGCTTTTGCTATACTAAACGAGTTGGTTAGTCATCAAGAATTACAACTGGATTATGCTACGGCAAAACGCTATTACATACAAGCCATTGATAAAGGCTTGATGAAAATCATATCAAAAATGGGCATCTCCACTATCAGAAGTTACAGAGGCTCAATGCTTTTTGAAAGCATCGGGATATCATCCTCTTTACTCGAAAATACTTTGGTGGAGGCATATCCAAGATTGAAGGCATCACTTTGGAAGATGTGGTTCAAGATACATTGCTTCGCCATACAAAAGGTTTTTCCAAAACAGACACGCAAGTTCCTAATCTTGAGGATTTTGGAAGGTATCGTTATAGGAAAGATGG
>JAXJRB010000152.1:0-3430 GCA_036310845.1 Lachnospiraceae bacterium
TCATTGTGAATACCTCTTTTAGTTTAGATTTTTACCAACTAGCCAGGTCAGTAATAATCTAAATTTACTTGAGGTATTTTTTTATGTCAATTTCCTGGCCTATTTAAAGTATACAGGAAGCTCCTTTATGTTTTTTCACATTATATCCGAAATATCAAATTTATGTTTTAGGATAAGCTAAAACATTTCTAATTTTTTCCTAAAGATTCTTATCTTTTTTCACCCGCATCAAAAAACACGCAATGACTATTGGCGGCATAGAACCGAGTAAAATAATACTCACAGCCTGTCCCATTGTCATTTCCATACTAAGCACGGTATCCGCACCGATAAAACAATTCCCTACAAAAAGAGAACACCAGTCAACCAGTGCATGCACCAAAATACCTGCCCATATATTTCTACTCTTAATAAAAATAACACCAAATAAAACTCCGGCTGATGCTGCATTAATCACTTGCACGCATAATGTAATCGGATTCATAAAGAAAATATTCGGTATATGAATCGCTCCAAATATAAGCGCTGAGATAATAATCGCTTTCCAACAACCTTTCTTATCCTCTCCGTATTTTCGAATCAGACCATTTAAAATGAAGGAACGCATCCAGATCTCTTCATTTACTCCCACAAATAACATATTGATTGTAAAGAGAAGCATATTTCCTGCTGAAATAAAAGCAAGCTTTGAAAAATCCACTCCTATATTGCTGACAATAATGCTGCCTAAACCAATTACCAAAAACGGCGAACCATACAAAAGTCCTTTCCCAAATCCCTGCTTTTGAAAGCCTGCCGTGCTCCACAGGCCGGTTCCTTTTATCATACCTATACACACGAGGGATATTATCAAATCCGCACATAATTTATCAAATCCCATAATCGGATTACTATCCCATGAAAACAAGGAAGAAATTCCTAATAACATAAGGGATACTAAGATTGCCATCCATTCTGTATATTTTTCAGACCATTTTTTCATAAATAACTCTCCCAAAAATTATCAACATGCTGTGAAAACTTATTTTCTAACTCTTCGCCGGTTTCTGCATACAAATGATATAAATAAAACGGTGCATACAGTTCCATCGCCATAACATGTGCATCTTTGTTCTTCATAACTCCTGTTTTTATCAATTGTTCAAATACCATCGCTTGTGATACAACCGGAAGCTCGATAAAAAATCTACGGTAAATCTCTGCCATTTCTTCATTTTTGAACTGTTCAATCAATAAAAGTTTTCGGAACATGACCATCCACTCATCCTTAGTCTGGAATTCAAACATCCTAAGGCAAGCATTTTTCAAGTCCTCTTTACTTTGAATCTGTGCCATCTGTTCATTACTTTTTTCCATGAAATATTCCTTGGAGCATAACACAATTGCATCGAATATCTCTTTTTTACTCTTAAAATGCTTGTACAAAGCACTGTTTCCAACGCCAACTGCATCTGCTATAGTACGGATAGATACCGCCTCAAACCCATGAACAGAAAAAAGTTTCATGGACTCTTCTATAATTCTCTGTTTCGTATTACCTCTTCGTTTTTCCATAAACAGCTCATCTCTCTTTCCTGTATCTTCCGATATATTCTGTACCTTTCAATATAATTACAAGTAAAATACTTATCAACCAAAGTTTAATACACCATAACTTTACTTGTGTACAGATACTTGCACTCATAATCATCCCTCTGTGTACCATCGGATATTTATATAATGTAAGAACCAACATCGTGTTTTCTATGAAATCTGCAATTCCTCGCACGACAACAGCTCCCATTGATACTTGATGCACTTTCTTTTTCATATAAGATATTTTATTCCATTTTCCGCACAAACTCTGGCTAATCATTGCCTGTGTCCCACCGAAAAAGAGTATAAACAAATAATCCCCTATATAGTAAAGAATCGAGAGCCGAAAACCCTCTTGCTGCATAATCCCTAACACCTGCTCTACACTGTCTGCATCATAGACTTTCATGTCAAAGGTTCCATAGCCTTCATTATACTGTGCAATAGCCTGACTTCCCCATGGACTAGCCTCTACCCAATATAAAGTGCAAAGAAATCCCACTATAATAAATACGTTCATTAATCTAATTTCTTTCTTCACAATTCACTTCTCCTAGTCAAAGTATGCTAATGTGTCTTTTCCTGCTCTACAAAAGAAGGTACAGCAACCACAGTGTATACATTTTTCCATACCCAATCCCGTAATATCCGCATGAGGATTTTTTTCTCTTCTCTTTACAATTTCTCTTATATCAACCCCTGCAGGACATTTGCGATTGCATTTTCCGCATCCTTTACATGCATGCTCATTGGTAATCTCTGCCGACGTTCCTATTGCTATAAAACAAACAGAATCCGTAAATACCTCTCCATCTGTAACCTTATGTGCCGACATTACTCCGCCCCCGGCAAAGCAAGGTACATCAGTATTCACACCGAATACCTCTGCCGTTTTCTGCTTGATATCAGTTCCCTTCTCTGCATAGATAATCTTTGCTTTTCCCGTATCCAGATTGGCGGCCGTAATATATCTGCCATTTTGATAAGTACCGGAAAGAATATTGCTAATCTGAAATACTGTCTGTACATTCAGCACTAAAATCCCTTGCTCTGCAGGATATTCCTCTTTTGAAATTTCCTTTCCCAACAACTGTTTTATCAAGAAACGTTCCTCTCCCATTGGATACTTCGCCGGAACATGGCATATTTCACAAATGCTTTCCTTTTCGTGATTTCTTTGCGCTTTTCTATTCATGCTGCATGCCAAAATACATCTGTCGAAATAAAGCTTTTCCTGCAAATATTGTATTCCACCTTTGATTTCTTCCCAATGGTTCTCAAGTAACCATCTGTCATGAAGCAATCCCGGTTCACATTCTACACCATTGATAATCAATGTCCTTGCTTGACATGTTGCTATTTTCTCAATCTTCTTATAAACCGGAAATCCGTTTCCGCTCATTCCTGTAAGTTGCAACTCTCTCAACAGATTCAGGAATTCTTCCATGTCCGGCTTATTTCTTGTGCCGTTTGAAATAACAGCGTATTCCTGTACCTCATCCACATCAGTCAGCTTGCCAATTTTGGCTTTTACTATACTTTTTCCTCTTCCATATTCCCTTTTGGACTGTTTTTGAATGCTACGAAGCTCTTTTCTCTTAGATACTTCCTTCTGATTCAATAATACTTCACTCATAGTATTCGACTCCTTATCGCAAATCAACAAAGTGAGCAAATGCTCACTTTTAGTATAGTGACCACTTGCTCACTTGTCAACAAGAAATTAATACTTTGCTTTTTCCGATACATCAACTATATATTGCTTTGGCATCCCATCTGTCTGCTTTCCATAAGGATCACTATTCATAAGACACCTTCTTTTATCTCTTTTATATAATTTATGCAGGACAAATAA
>JAXJRB010000153.1:0-3963 GCA_036310845.1 Lachnospiraceae bacterium
CTTTGTGTAATGTTGTTTGTGGTGAACTTATTATATCAAAGATTTGGTGCTATTTTTATGTCAATACACCAATTTGTTAAATTATTTTGCTTGAATTATTAAGCGTATTCTCCAACTTTACTAGTGGGAAAGTTGAGTCATTTATTAAAAGAGAAGGATATTATATAACTGGTTTGAATCATGATATTGATTGCATGGGAATAAGTGGAGATAAATATTTTCAACGATTGATTCAATTATTAGAACAAGAACCTATTTCAGATGAGTATAAAGCATATATTGGTGGAAATGTTAGATTATTAGAGTATGGTGGGAAATTGGTATTGTTAATGAAAATAAAAGGTTTAAATGAGCCAGCTATTTATGATAATGCCTATTATCAAAGAATGGGAGCTAATATTGATAAGATTGAGCCAAGGCAGATGAAAGAATTGTTTGAACGATTTTATTAGAAGAGTATTTTACGAGTTAGAGAAATAAGAGGAGAAATTAAAGTATAAGAGGGTTCTTTATAGGGGCTGATGTGGTGAACATCAGCCCTTGTTTTAATGGGCATTTTAGGTATATATAGTCAGTTATTCTTTGATTAATATATATTGAAAAATGTAAGGACAAATGTATGTCTATGAAAATCTGTAGAATAATATCAAAGGCACATCAAAAGCAAATAAAAAGGAATGAAGAGGAAGGTGGTAAAGAATGCAGGAGAGTTTTGATATTTATCAATGTATTAGAAATATAGAGATCAGAGAATTTTTCCGTCAGAATATGCGATTTACGGTAAATGAAAAGATACAGTTAATTCTACATAGTTATGCCTCGATAGAGAAGAAAAGAGAAATGCTTCAAGCATTATCAGAATTAATCTGTGTAAAGGATGAATATAAAGTGAGGCAAATGATTACTTTATTCAATTTATGTATTGCGCAGATATATAATCCGACTGATAGGGTTCTGTATGTAAGAGAATGTATTTCGAATGCAACAGCAAAAATAAAAGAAAGCCCGTTAGATGTATTTCGTTTTTCTACAGCGGATATAGAGTTTTATGATTCTATGGAAAAATTGCTTGATGAAACAGGAAAACTATATAACCATAGTAACGATTTGCAGGAAAAAGTATATGTATATCAGATTATTTTACCGCAGAATCAGCCACATCAGATATTAATGGAATTTGAAATGTTATGGCTGGAGGAGAAGTTAAAGATAGTCAGAGTTTATCCCAATGAACCATGGCTGATAGAAAGAGGAGTACTTCCAGAGACACTTGCCAGTTTGAATTATTATTATGAGCTTTGTCATTTAAAGTTGCCATTTGAAAACGGTTGCAGACTAAAGATTCAGACACCAATCATGCAAGAGCCGATATATGGGATACTGCAAAGTGAAAAAGACAGTAATGGTTGTTGGTATCACTTCTTTAAGCCAGACGGAATGATGGAGAATGAGGATTTAATTGATTTATCGTATCATGAAATTCAGTTTACATCGGGGTATTCGGTGTTTGATTGGGTAGAGAGATGTGAAAGGTAGTTGCTATGAGAAAGAAGAAACTAGAAAGAGAAATGTCAGATGCAGATGTTATGAATATTTTTAATAATAATCCAAGAGAAAATTGGGTGAATTTGATAAAAGAACATTTAATAGAACCAATACGGGAATATACATCATCAACAGATGGTTTTCCGGTAGAAATGTTTTTTACATGTGAAGAAATCAATCATGTGTATCGATTTCCGTATGAAATAGGAGATATTGTCACATTTGGAAAAAATGGCGGAAGATTCATTCTATGTGACTATCCATGGCTTGATGAGAGAAAGATTATACCGGAAGGAACAGATTATGGATTTGAGGTTTGTTATGCGGGAAATCTGTATTCAATGTATGGAATATTGGAGAATGGAAAGGAGGCAACTACAGTAGATACAGAGGATAGAAATGTTAGGTGGTTACATGCAGAAGGATGGCATTATTCAGATATGAAAAAGATTGGAAATGTAAAAGAACTTACAGAAGAGGATATGTTATATCAAATTTATCAGAAAGCAAAAAGGATTTTTAATAATCTATAGGGAAAGAATATAGAAAATACTATTGACATTTGAAAATATTGTCGATATACTACGTGTCATAAGTTTTACAACTTATAACATTCAGACACTAATTAACCCTGATTCGAAAGGAGGATAATCATGACACGTAATATGAACTTAGAAAACAACAATTTAACAGTAGACCAGAGAGTTGTGGTTGTCCGTATATCTGTTTTAGGGTAGTCTTTATATCTTATCCATAATTGTATATATAGGATATCTGCATCTCTTGATTGAGGTGCTTTTTTGATGCCAAGAAATTGCTTTTTATATTATGCATAGCATATCAGGAAGCAGTTTCATTGGCATACGGAAAAGTGCTATGAGAAAGGATATTTATGATAACAATTAATGGAGTCTATACATCAGCTAATATTTTCACAACACAGAACAAAGAACATGCAATAGATGATTATGCAGTGCAACAGTTACAGATGTTATGCAATCATGAAACAGCTAAAGGGAGCCGCATACGTGTTATGCCGGATGTACATCCCGGAAAAGTAGGGACAATTGGGCTTACTATGACGGTAGGAGAACGATTAATGCCTAATCTCGTAGGTATTGATATCGGCTGTGGAATGACATTGGCACAGATAAAAGGAAAGAAAATAGAATATCAGAAATTAGATACTGTCATACGAGAAAACATACCATCCGGTTTTACAGTACGAAATAAGATACACCGTTTTGCAAAGGAATTTGATTTTTCGAGGTTGCATTGTTATCGGCACATTCAGGAAGAGAAAGCATTACTTAGTCTCGGAACATTAGGTGGAGGTAATCACTTTATTGAGGCAGATAGAGATGAGGAAGATAACCTTTACATAGTAATTCATTCAGGAAGTCGTCATTTAGGAAAAGAAGTAACAGAATACTATCTGAAGGAAGGACAAAAAGAACTTTATTCGAAAGGAATAAAAGTTCCATATGAATTGACATATCTGGAAAATGAATTGTTACAAAGCTATCTGCATGACTTACAGATTGTTCAACAATTTGCCACTCTGAATAGAGAGATTATATTGGATGAGCTTGTAAAAGGAATGAAGTGGAAGGTGTTAGATTGTTATTCCTGTATTCACAATTATATTGATACATCAGAGGAAGCATTACATATCTTTCAAGCCTCTATGCTTAGAAAAGGAGCAATTTCTGCAAAGAAAGCAGAGAAAGTTATTATTCCGATTAATATGCGGGACGGGATTATGTTAGGAGAAGGTCTTGGTAATGAAGAGTGGAATTGTTCTTCGCCACATGGAGCAGGACGAATTATGAAACGTGAGGATGTAAAAACAAAATATACAGTATCCTCATTTAAAACAGCAATGAAAGGAATCTATACAACCTGTATAGGTAAGGAGACATTAGATGAAGCTCCATTCGCTTATCGGAGCTTGGAGGATATGAAAGAGGTAATCAAAGAAACGGTAAGTATCACCAAGATTATAAGATCAATTTATAATTTTAAAGCTGGAAATTAGCAGAAAGGGACGATTCAAAGATGAGTAGTTATAGAGAAGTACCATGCAAATATTATCTTGCCTATGGAGAGTGTGAAAAGGGGAGAGAGGCAAATCATAAGAAATATTGCCAGCACTGTGGAAAGTATATTCCACGAGCTAAAGTGAAGAAAATAAATAAGAAAAAGCAATACATTGAGAAACAGCGCAGTAAATTTACTGCATAACTGTTAAGGAAAACAGTAGTAAAGAACAAAAGAGGAGCTTCCTGTATACTTTAAATAGGCCAGGAAATTGACATAAAAAAATACCTCAAGTAAATTTAGATTATTACTGACCTGGCTAGTTGGTAAAAATCTAAACTAAAAGAGGTATTCACAATGAATGTTAAAACTAAAGAA
>JAXJRB010000154.1:0-1868 GCA_036310845.1 Lachnospiraceae bacterium
CTGTTCTTCCTGATGTTCCTTGGAAATATGTTCTACCTGCGTGCAAGAATAGACAGTATGGTAACGCAGGAGGCAATCCGTTATGCCGCAGAATACGCCAACCCAAATCTGGCGGCGTTTGAAGAAGAGATACCGACAACGGTAGAAGGCAAAGAACTAACCAAGGACCTATACCGCTACATAAATATATTCAGTAAGGAAGAAAACTTAGACACTAAACTGTCTGACAGAATCGGGGAGACATCAGGTTATTTTACCGGAATGAATCCCGATAACATAGTAATCAAAGAGCATAGGGCAAAGAACTATGTAATCTATCAGAGCTATGTAGTAGAAGTCGCGTATGAGCTAAAGACTCCTATCAAGTTCCTATTCGATGACGATTACCTGACTCTGGATATGACAGCCAGAGCAGAAGTCCCCGTTACGGATACCGCAGAATTCATCCGAAACGTGGATATGGCAGTCGATTTGGTGGAACGAACCGAAGCAGGAACGAAGCTTACAGAGAAAATCAATGACACCTATGCCAAGGTGGAGGAGTTCCTAAACGGAGAAGGCGGAGCATCCGATGACAACGGAGCCGTCGCAGGCGGTGCCACGGGTGGAACAAATAAGGTAACAAGTGCGCAGGAATATGCGGAAAAGGTTAGTGATAAGACAAAAGTAAATGGTACCTATGCAAACTCGTATACTGCATCAGAGATATTAAGAGAAGAACTTTATGATGCAGGAGTATCTAATCCGCCATATGGAAATGCAGCACATCACATAGTGCCGTGGAATGATAGTAGAGCAAAAGAGGCAAGAGATATATTGGATGAATATGGAATAGAATATAATTCAGCGGCTAATGGTGTATTTCTGCCTACAGAAAAGAATGAATATACCGGAAATACAACCATGCATGTGGGAAATCATAGTAAAGAGTATATTACGGAAATAACAAATAGGATAAGGCAAGCAGAACAAGATTATGGCACAAAGGAAGCTGTTGTAAAAGAGCTGAATAGTATACGTGAAGATTTACTGAATGGAACACTACAGTTAAATGAAGCAAAAGAATAAAGGAAGAAAAGTAATATGAAAGTTTGGAGAATTGAAGCAGATTTATCAGAAGAGTATAAGTCATATCAGTTAAAAAATACAGAGAAACTATTTTTTAAAACCTTTTGTAAGAGAACAAGGGATGGAATAAGATTTAATGGTGAGTATGATAATGTAGAAATTTATTCAACTGATGGTAAGGTAACACCTGATTTTGCACATTTTTGGGCAGGTGGAGAGTTGATTTTAACAAATGAGGAAGCAAAGACCTGTCTGGAAGAATTGCTAAATGATTTTGTTGAGTTTGTTCCTTTAAAATGTGATGGTTCAACATTTTATATGATGCATGTTGTAGAAGTTATTGATGCAGTAGATTCAAAGAACAAAGTATTAGGAAAATCAGAAAGAGGAAGAGATGTTGAAAAATATGCTTTCATACCAGAAAAAGTACAAGGGATTGCTATATTTAAAACGATGATAGAACATTATGTGAATTCCACAGAAATATATGTATCTTCTGAAGTTAAAGAAAGAGTAGAAAATAGCCATTTGACAGGAGTTAAGTTTACAGAGGTAAAAGAAGTGGAGAGAATATGCCGAAATTGATACCTTTGATCATGTTAATGGGGCAGGGAACGATGTATCAAAGGATGAAGATGATGTTACCAAGGATCTGGACAGCAGTGCCAGTGTATCAGGTTTATTTGACAATCTGAGTTTTGAGTTTCATCTGGAGGATGTCAGGGACAAGCTGTACACCATGGAATATATTATGAGGATGTTCACCTATGAGACCCAGACACTGGAATATGTCTACAATC
>JAXJRB010000155.1:0-1779 GCA_036310845.1 Lachnospiraceae bacterium
CCATTATAGTATTAATTTTCATCCATAATCTTTTCACAAAAGTACAATTTTATGCTACCACAATTATCGTTATGAGAAGATTGCTTAACCTGAATTATTCACGAGCAGATAAAATGCTCAAAATCACAAAACCTTGTTTCAGTTCTTTTTAAATCAATCAAATTACCTGTAAAAAAGGGTAAACTACCCCTGTGAAATTCGATTGAGTTATTTTGAACTGTCAAGGTACATCAATAGTTGCTATTCCAACTGTACAGTTAGTCGCTGAATGTTCTCAAGCGTACTGTAGAATTCCTTTTTATAAGGACAGCTACTGCACAGTTTGAAGGTTATATATCTTGCTGATCGGATTGCCCTCGCAGCAATCTTCATCAGTTTTAAGCGGATGGTATCAACCTGTTGCTTTCGCATATTTGCAGGAAGTACCAGCCGTCTGAACCAATTGAATAAGTTGTAGGCAAGCATGTGAAGTCTCATTCGGTTAGCATTTACCACTTTGGAATGACTGCTGACAGCAGCAAAGTCAAATCCACTTTTGCCTTCTTTGATAAAGTTTTCCATCTTGCCACGACCGCAGTAAAACTGGATGATCTGATAAGGCTCCATATCCATGTTTGTAACAATAAAGGTATACATGTGTGTCAGCTGACCGTATGGTTTTTCAATTTTGAAAACCACACGTCTTGGATAATCCCATGAACCGGCCTGATACATGAATTCCCCATAAGTTACAGCATAACTGATTTGGTCATCTTTAGTTGCCTGGTACAGTTCTTCATCTTTATCAGAAGCAAGGGCAATGAGTGATGCGTTCTTTTTTAAGCGGATGGCATAGGAACAGCCATTCATCTCACAGGTTTTATACAGCTTGGGAGACGAGAAACCACTATCACCTCGAAGATAAGTTTTAATATCTCTTTCCATGTATTCTTGAAAGATGGATTCCATAAATTTATCTGCATCGTTGCTACAGTGGCGTGTTCCATCGCGGAGTTCTGCCTTCAGAAGATCTCCAGTCAAACCGTCATAGCACAGTAACGGATGATATCCATGTGCCTGATAATGGAAGTTGAAGCCTTCACCTTCCTGATTACCGTAAGTGTAAAACAAAGTACTGTCCAAATCCAGAAGCATATGCTCCGGACGCTTGATAGCATAGATAATGTCCCTGAGACTTTTATCGATGTCATCAAACTGTAGGAGCGTATCTTTATCCATGCGGTTGAAGAATCTTGAAATTGTTGGCTGGGATGCCAGACTTTTCTTTTCAAGAATGGCACTGAAAACTGGGTCAGAAGTTAATTCGTCTGCACAGTCATCTTCGAAATATGCAGCGATTATCTGGTATATCATCTGCATTAGATTTTCATCATCCTTATGGATACGAATCGATTTATCATTGGTTTTAAATTTATTTTTAATCAGCTTGGTAAAGCCAATCTTTGCAGCGAATTCTTTTATTAGGAGAAGTCCTGCATCGGAGGATAAATCGCCTCCGTCAAAATTTAGTTTAATTTGTCTATTGCTTTCAAGCGATAAGGTGTTTACAATACTCATAAAGGGCTCCTTTTGGGTTATTATTTAAGATTCGACACCTTAATTTTACCACAACTGGATGCTCTTTTTCTATTCACTTAACAAATGAAATGCAATAAACAGTTTAAACACAGTAACTTTGTGACTTTGAGCCGCTTTCACCGTACAACGGTGAATAATTCAGGTTAATCAATTTAAAAAAAGGGGATATTTTATTTCAGGTGGGAATACTAAGGACAATGG
>JAXJRB010000156.1:0-2826 GCA_036310845.1 Lachnospiraceae bacterium
ATACTATGGAGGAAGAGGGTTAATCGGAGATCCGACACTTTTTGTGCTTAACAAGATACAGGAGGTATTAAGGGAGCTTAATGTTTCACTGGAAAGATACGATTTGTATGAGTATAAGAATAATATTGTTACTCTTCCACAGACACTTAAGGATGCAGATGGTGTAATTCTTGCCACTACTGTTGAGTGGTATGGAATAGGTGGATGGATGCAGCAGTTTCTTGATGCATGCTGGCTTTATGGAGATAAAGAGAGACTGTCACATGTATATATGTGTCCAATAGTAATGTCTACTGCTTACGGAGAGCGTGAGGCGATGACCAATCTTACTATGGCATGGGAAATACTGGGTGGAAAGATATGTACAGGTATTTGTGGCTATATTGCAGATGTATCAGAGCTTGAACAGGGACATCAGTATTCAAGAATATTTGAGAAACGTATGGAAGACATGTACAGATGCATTAATCAAAAGCTTCCGGTTCTTCCAAGCTCAAATCAGGCTGTAAAGCAGAAGGTATCATTTACGCAGAGCCTTAATCTTACACCTCAGGAGGCAGAACAGCTTTCAGAGCTTGCAAGTGATGATCTTTATGTTCAGAAGCAGAAGGAGGATATTCAGGAGCTTGCAAGTATGTTCAAGGATCTTCTCAATGTTAAAGAGCCGGATGAAACAGAGTTTGTGGCGGATTTTGAAAATAAGATTAATCCACAACCGGGCTTTCGGGCTGTGTATAAATTGGTCATAAATGAAATGAAAAAGCCGCTTATTGTGGATATTGATGTAGCAAATGTAGAGTGTTATTATGGGGATATTGATGGTGTCGATGTAGAGATTCAGGTTTCTTCGAAGGCGCTTGAAGATATATTTAATGGAAAATCAACCTTCCAAAGAACTTTTATGTCAGGTGATATGAAAATGAAGGGAGATTTCAAGATATTCAGGACACTTGATTTGTTATATCCTGTTGGAATGTAAAAGAGAGATAATAAAGGAGAAGAAGTTTGAAACAAAGAGGTAGTGGATAGAAAATAAATATAGGCATGACAACAAAGCCATCTTTCGGTGGCTGAAAATTGAATATATAAACGCAACACCTAATCAGGAAGTTGATAGAGGATCGTCTTTGATAAGATAACCCCTTTGCTTGAGCAGATTAAGTGCCTGTGAAGTGGTTAAAACTTTTTCCTTGCTCACAGGACGAGATTCAAGAAAACCATCCGGTGTATATGGCTTTAAATCTGTTAGTATGTGCCAGATAGCGGTTAGGAGCATACGACAGATAGCAATAATGGCTTTCTTGTGACCACGGCGTGCTTTAATACGCTTATAACGGTTACTAAATTCAGAATTTTTCTTAGATTTGATTAAAGCATTTGCAACTTGCACCAAAACTGGTTTAAAATAAGAACCAGCACGGGAAATCCTAGTGGATTTGATTTTTCGGTCGCTTTTATCATTTCGAGGACAACATCCTGCCCAGGAGACGAGGTTTTTTGCTGTGGGGAAGACAGACATATCACCACCAATCTCTGAAAGCACTTGAATAGCAGTCATCGGATTTTTATCGAATCCGGGAACAGTCCTTATTAAGTTTAAAGCAGCCTCGTATTTATCACTGAGACGAAGGATTTCCTGTTCTACTTCTGAAATGTGCTTCCTTAGTTCATCGATGTGGTCAAGGCACTGTCTAAGTTTAACAGCTTGTTCTTTCGAGATGGCACCATCAATAGCAGCCTGTATTTCTTCGATAGGAGTTTTACATCTGCTATCAACAAAAGGTGTCACATCAAATTTTTCACCAGGGTGTTGCAAAATCTGTTCTGTAATGGAACGAGCAGATTTACCAAATACATCAGAAAAGACATCATCAAGTTTTAGATTGGATACGGTAAGACAATTCTGAGCACGATTCTTTTCACCGGTAATCATACAGGTGAGTTTGTATCGGTATCTTACCAAATCTCTAAGTTCTCTGATGTCAGCAGGTGGGATAAAGGAAGGTTTAACCATGCCGCACATATATAAGTCACAAATCCATTTGGCATCTTTGCGGTCTGTCTTATTTCCTTTCATCGGCTTTGTGTATTTGGGATGAGACAGAGTAACCCATAAACTGTGTTGCTCTAAAACGTTGAAAACCGGAATCCAGTACTTACCGGTAGATTCCATACAAACATCATTACAGTTATATTTAGCAAGCCAATCACACAGCTCATTCAAGCCTTTTGTAAAGGAAGAAAAGCGAGCCTGCTTATACTCTGTACGATTGTTTGAATCCGTAATACCGATACAGGCATAGATCCAGGTTTTGTGGACATCAAGTCCACAGCAATTGAATTTTAAGATTTTAAACGACAAGTAACTACCTCCTGATTCTATAGTTATAAAACTGACAGTGACTGGTCATCCGGCGAGATCGAGTCGACTTCGGAAGAGATAAGTTTACGGGCTACAGTTATGCGCCACTCATTGATGCCTTAACGGATGACCGACAACAAATAATTATACGAGGTCGCCGCTATACAGCCCCGCCACTCACCTCCACGTGTTCTGTAGTGTGTCAGTCTTATAAAGAAATAATATCAGAAGGAAAATAAATTAGATAGCGAAAAGCCAATGCATCTGTTTCATGCCGCATTGGTGTCTTTCGCAGAAAGACGGGAAATAATTATGAAAGTGATAGAGTATGGAGAGTGTAGCAAAGAAACCATAATTTTTTTGCATGGTGGTGGTCTTTCTTGGTGGAGTTATAAGGAAATAGCAGAACATTTGGAGAAACAATACCATGTATTAATTCCGATTTTGGATGGACATGCAGGTAG
>JAXJRB010000157.1:0-2589 GCA_036310845.1 Lachnospiraceae bacterium
AAGCAGCTCTCTGATGAGGCGCTTGCTTCAGAAAAATCGCAACATTTTCTCAGAAAGATTTTTTGTCGAAAAAAGAAATAATAAAATATTGGTTAATTTTTCTAAAACTATTGCTATTACATAAGATATATGATATAATAAAATCAGATTATTTAATGCTTTCTTTTCAGATGCAGATGTGTTATAATTACTACATTTCCAAAAAGGAGTTAAAAAATATGCGGCAAGGTATTCTTAAATAAAACTATAATCAAATAGTGGGAACAAAAAACTTTGGGATGTCCTTTGGAACAAGGGCTTAGTTTTTTGTACCAAATTTAAGAATACTTTTGCCTTATTTATATTGACATGGCAAGAAAAGTGGCAAGTACCTATTGGTGCGTGTCTTTTATGTGTATGTCCACAGATTGTATCCCCAGTGGTAAAAGTATTTTACTGCTGGGGATTTTTATGCCTTTTTTTGGCTGTGAATGGAGGACGACATATGAAAATAATTAATATCGGCATTCTTGCGCATGTTGATGCAGGAAAAACAACACTGACAGAAAGCCTGCTGTATACAAGCGGGGCAATCATGGAACCAGGTAGTGTAGATAAAGGTACAACAAGAACGGACTCTATGGCTTTGGAACGTCAAAGGAAAATTACAATTCAGGCTGCCGTTACATCTTTTCGCTGGAAAGGGTACAAAGTTAATCTTGTGGACACCCCCGGACACATGGACTTTTTAACAGAAGTGCATCGCTCCTTATCGGTTCTGGATGGAGCAATTTTAGTAGTGTCCGCAAAAGATGGTGTACAAGCCCAGACCAGAGTGCTGTTTCATGCGCTAAGGAAAATGAAGATACCAACAATCATTTTTATCAATAAAATAGATCAAAGTGGTGTTGTTCTTGAGCAAACTTATCAAAATATCAGAGAAAAATTGACAGAAGATATGATGGTTATGCAGGAAGTTCATTTATTTTCAGAATTAACACTTTCCGACGTTGCGGATTTTGAAAAGTGGGATGCTGTGATTGCCGGGAATGATAATCTTTTAGAAAAATATCTTTCAGGAGCGCCTTTGACATTGCGGGAACTTCAGGAAGAAATAAAGCGAAGGGTACAGCAGGGAACTTTTTTTCCGGTATATCATGGAAGCGCAAAAGAGAATATCGGAACAAAAAAATTGCTTGATGTAATCACAGATATTTTTTCATCGAAAACAGATAACTGTCAATCGGAACTGTGCGGGTATGTTTTTAAAATTGAATATACCGAGCAGAAAAAACGACGTTGCTATTTAAGGCTGTATAGCGGTACGCTTTGTTTACGGGAAACGATTCTTCTGTCAAAAAAGGAAAAAATTAAAATTACAGAGATGTCAATTCCATTTGATGGAGAAATCGTCCCAACAGACACCGCTGATTCCGGGGAGATTGTTATTTTATCTGACAATACATTAAAACTAAATGATGTTCTGGGAGATGAAAAACTATTGCCACGCAAGGCATGGACGGATAGTCCCCTGCCGTTTTTTCGGACAACGATAGAGCCAATCAAAGCAGAGCAAAGGGAAGCATTACTGGATGCCCTTACAGAGATTGCGGATACTGATCCGCTTCTGCATTTTATGATTGATTCTATTACTCATGAAATTATTCTTTCCTTTTTGGGAAAAGTACAATTGGAAGTTGTTTGTTCTTTATTAAATGAAAAATATAGTGTCGAGGTAGCAATAAAAGAGCCTACCGTTATTTATCTGGAGAGACCACGAAAAGAGGCTCATTATACAATTCATATTGAAGTACCGCCAAATCCCTTTTGGGCGTCGATTGGTTTGGCTGTCACTCCTCTTCCTGTTGGAAGCGGAACAGAATATGAAAGTAAAGTGTCTCTCGGTTATTTAAACCAAAGCTTTCAAAACGCAGTTATGGAAGGGATTCGGTATGGATTAGAGCAGGGAGTGTATGGATGGGAGGTAACAGATTGCAGAATTTGTTTTGAATATGGTGTTTACTACAGCCCAGTCAGTACTCCGGCAGATTTCCGCTTTCTTGCGCCCATTGTGCTGGAACTGGCATTAAAAAAAGCAGGAACACAGGTTTTAGAACCCTATCTTTCTTTTACCCTGTTTGCACCGCAGGAATATCTTTCACGGGCTTATCATGATGCTGTGAAATACGATGCGGTAATTGAAACAACTTCAATAAAAAATAATGAAGCGATCTTAACTGGAGAAATACCAGCAAGACGGATTGGGGAATACAAAAGCGATCTGAATTTCTACACAAATGGAAGAAGCGTTTGCCTGACGGAATTGAAAGGGTATCAGGAAACTCCAGGGGAACCTGCTGTACAGCCCCGTCGCCCCAATAGCCGGCTGGATAAGGCTCGTCATATGTTTCAGAAGATCATGTAAGGTCTTGCGCAATGCAAGCGTTCATTGCTGGCTATTGCAAAATATCCTTGATAGAATCAGTATCAGAGAGGAGCTTCCTGTATAATAAAAAGCGTGGATGTTGAAAATTGAAAATACCTCAGAGTACAATAAGACTACTGACTGGCAGGTTAGTAAAAATCTTATTATACAGAGAGGTATCTATA
>JAXJRB010000158.1:0-3123 GCA_036310845.1 Lachnospiraceae bacterium
AGAATAAGGTATCAAATGCATAATTTTTGTGATGATAAAAATTGTGAACGTATTATACATATATTGGGAATAAAATAGGTAGTGTCAAGTGACATATGAAAACTGTGTCGAAAGAAAAAAGGCTCAGAGTGAACCTTGAAAAAGCAAATATATAGATTAGAAATTTAGTACTTGAAAGCTTACGCCAACCTTGAGTGCATCAAAAATAAATGCTCTGAGATTGTACCGACGGCGAAGTAACTCAGAAACAGATACTTCATTCCGTCGAATTCACAGCAGTGTAGCATTTCTTTTTGTTGCATTCAAGGTCAAGCCGAAAGCATACTTTCGGTGGCTGATGATTACCTCCGGCTCAATAATCTAGAAACAGATACGGCTACGCCGATTCCTGTTGCAAATGATAATATAAGGATGTAGGAATTACGGAAAATAAAAATGTCGTAAAACCTACATCCTTATTTTCTATTTTTATATAATTGATACACTTATTCCGGGAGGTGTATCACGTATGAATATAAATCTTAAAGGAGAACTTGCCATTATGGACAGTATGAATTTAAAACCAAACTATGCTGCTCTTGGAAGAAAATACGGAATGGATTACCGTACAGTAAAAAAATACCACAATGGATATGAGGGCAGACCAAAGACAAGAAATAAAAAAAGTAAGTTGGATTATTACAGAACAGAGATTGTAGATAAGCTGAAAATAAAACGTCTGACGGTTAAAGGTGTATATGAATTTATGGTGAAGAAATATGGCATTGAGCGAATTGGAACTTATTCCAATTTCAATAAATATATCACCAAAAATAAGCTTAAGCCACAGAAGAAAGAAGGTGGAAATCCCAGATATGAGAAAGAACTCGGAGAACAGGCACAAATTGACTGGAAGGAGGATATAAGCATATCAAATGTTTACGGGGAAATATTTGTCATAAATGTGCTGCATACAACACTTAAATTCTCAAGATTCAGTCATCTTGATTTTTCGATACAGAAAAGATTTGATGATGTTGCAAGAGGACTAATAAATAGCTTTGTTAAATTTGGAGGTGTTCCCAAAGAACTGCTTTTTGATAACATGTCCACAGTTGCAAACACACAGACAACACCCAAACAGCCGACAAAGGCTATTGCACGTATGGCTAAAGATTTTGGATTCAAGGTAAGATTATGCAAAGCAAGAAGACCTGAAACAAAAGGGACGGTTGAAGCTAAAAATAAAGTAATTGACTGGATAAGAGCCTATGAAGGTGAATTTGAAACCATAGAGGAACTTGCAGCAATACTCGAAACAATAAATCAGGACATGAACATAACTGTTAACCAGGAAACGGATATGTCACCGGCTGCACTTTTTTACAAAGAAAAAGAGTATCTGCAGCCATTACCTGATAAATCAGTCATTGATGAATACCTGACACCAAACAGATATAAAGTCACAAACGAATCACTGATAAAATACGGCAACAGCAGATACTCTGTTGATCCAAAGCTTATTGGTGAAGAAGTTACTGTAGATAACCTCGACAACAAGCTTTACATCTATTATAACGGAAAACTTATCACATTTCATCAATTAAATGAAAATCCTGTTAATTACAGGGAAGAACACTATAAAACGCTTATGGAAGGTAAGGTAAACGAAAACGATATGGACAGTATAATATCAAAAAATTTAGGAATGATGGACAGGCTTCTTGAAACCAGAAAAATAAATGTATCGCCAAAAGAAGCAAAAAAATCTGAAGAAGCATTGATTGCATATATTAACCAGAGTAAATACGGTAAATGGATTATAAATCACTATGCACATCTTTCCATGAATGAAAGACTGACTTTTATAAAAGGTGTTAATAATGTACTGCCATATGTAGCAGATAATGAAAACTTTATATCACACATAAAATTTTCACTAAAACAGAATATATGCAAAACCATTGATTTTGACTGCTGGGTTCATGACTATATGTCAGCCGACAGCTCGGAATATATTCTTACCGATGAAGGTTATGAATTTATAAAACAGAAATATCAGAATCAGATAAATGCACTTCTTGAAGATATGCGTATACAACATGAAAAAGAAGAACTTAAAGACGAACAAAGATATCAGGAATATATAAAATCACAGCCTAAAGATACAAAATATATTTTACCTGCAAACGAAGAGTTACCATTTAATTAATCCAAGGAGACTAACAAAAATGAATACATACAACAGTTTAATAAATAACCTGGAAACACTGGACCTGAATCGGTTCAAAGAAAACATAGATCAATATCTTAATCTGATTGCAGAAGGAAACAAGACAGCACTTGATGCGATATATGAATTGACAGAGATGGAAATAGGATTCAGAAAACAGCAGTCCATTACAGGTTGTGTAAAGGTAGCTAATTTCCCGTTTTTGAAAGAAATAAAAGAATTCGATTTCAGCTTTCAGCCATCACTGGATAAGGCAAAGATAATGGATTTAATGACTTTGCGATTTATAGAAAATGCAGAAAATGTGATATTTTGTGGTACCCCCGGAGTCGGTAAAACAAACCTTGCAGTGTCAATAGGTATAGAAGCAGCAAAACACAGGTACTGTGTTTATTTCATAACATTTCAAGATTTAATATCGCAGCTAAAAAAGGCATCTTCAGAGAACAGACTAGAAGCCAGAATAAAATGGTTCTGCAGATATAAACTGCTTATAATTGATGAATTGGGCTATCAAAAGATGGATGTTGATTCAGCAAATTTATTCTTTAATTTAATAGCCAAGCGATATGAAAGATTATCTACAATAATTACAACAAACAGTCCTTTTTCAAAGTGGTCAGATATATTTCATGAACCAGTGCTTACTAATGCCCTATTGGATAGACTGTTACATCATTGTTCTGTTATAAACATCAATGGTCCATCATACAGACTAAAGGATCAGATGCAATATATGACGGAAGATAACTAAAAAAATGGAAAATAAGCTTGTAGGAAAACCTACACTCTTATTTTCCAAAAAACCTACATTTTTATATTGACATTTGCATCAAGTGAGGTAATGGGCGAATTAAAGAAGAGTAAGCTCTGGAAGAAAACGAAGCGATGTGCTTTGACAATTCCACAGC
>JAXJRB010000159.1:0-1537 GCA_036310845.1 Lachnospiraceae bacterium
ATTTCATACAAATTTACTTCGGAAAATATCAGACCACAATCGGAAAACATTCTCATCGCATTCTCGTCACAATACCCTATTTTTCATAAAATTCCAATTGGATTTTCAGCCATAAAAACCCTCCTTAAACACCTCGAATCTGGTCTCTAATCTACTTTTGAACAATTCTACTGACTTAAGCAATTTGCATTTCGCTATAATCTTATTGGCTTTTCATTTATCAAATGTTCTTGAAAATGTATGCATTGTGTGTAAATTGTACTGATATGTTATCGAGAAAACTGGACAACTTCATTGAGAGGAATTACGCGAAAAATATATCTGTATTACTTCTCAAAGGAGCAAGACAGGTCGGTGAAAACACGGGATTTATTGTAAAATTCCGCCAACTGAATCATGCAGCAGGCAGAACAGGTGCGACATGGAACTGCTTTTTGTCACAACGTTTATTTATCAGATTTACCAATCAGGTGAGGTGGTTGATTACCTGAATCCATTGAGTCCTTATGTTCATTTCTTTTCAATCCACACCCATAACCGCCACATGAGGTATCCCCACCCAAGAAACAAAGCGACGTGCATCCACAATGGAATAGAAGAGGTATATGCATCGTCGTTCATGATTTTCTCGAATCCTGGAATGTCCGCATAATAATACGCACCTATGCCGAAGTCATATCCCTCTATTAATCCCATACCCTTTGCGGCTATGATGATAGAGCATATTATAACGGTCACAGCAACTATGGCTGTGACCGTTGATATAATCTTATTTCGTTTCATCTGAGAAATTATTTGTAAAGGTCAAGGACCGGAATTTCAAAGATTACACCCGAAAGAAGCAGCCACACTGCAAGGAATGTAAGTGCTATGTTGAAAAGCTGACCTACAATATAAAGCCACAGGACCTTTCCCCCGTGCATCTGCTTGGCTATTTCCTTGAAATTGGTGTCGAGGCCGATGCTGGTAAATGCAAGAATGAATGCCCAGTTCTTGTATTGCGAGAGCACGCTGTTGATTTCCTTAACTTCTGAACTTCCTGCAAGCGGCTGGATTATGAATGAAGCCACGAGAGATGCAACGAAGAAACCTATTATGAATTTAGGGAAGCGTGTCCAGATCTCGCCAGCTCCAACTTTCTGTCCGGAGTTATTGTCCACGTGAGTTGCAAAGAACAGAGCTGTAAAGAAAGCTATGAATCCGATGAGGATATTCTGTATGCTCTTCACGAGAACGGCTGCCTGCTCCCCTTCCGGGCCAAGTGCATTTCCTGCAAGTACAACGGCTCCAGTCGAGTCGACTGTACCGCCGATAAGAGCTCCTCCCATGAGTTCGCTCATACCTACAGCTTTGATTATCATTGGCTCGAAGACCATCATCAGGATTGTGAAAATGATTGAAATGGAAATAGCCACGCCAAGATCGTTTTTCTTTGCACCAGCAGCTGCGCCAGTAGCAATAGCAGCACTGGTTCCGCAGACAGAAGTTGCAGATGCAACTGTGATTACCAATGGCTTATTGTCAATCTTCAGAATTC
>JAXJRB010000160.1:0-29369 GCA_036310845.1 Lachnospiraceae bacterium
AGTTTGAGCTTGTATATGTCCAATTTGGTGAATGCTATAGCGAAATAGCCTACTACTTTGGACATTTAAGCTATTGTTAGTGTATCTATGTCCAAAACATGTATTATGTTAAGTATTTAGATCTATAAATTCATCAACTTTTCATCCTAATGAAGTGTAGAAGGGGAGTCCGAGTGTTGGTCACAATTCTGTAAAGCAAAGTCTTAGAGTTTCTTAATGTTCTCTAATGACAGCAAGCAACCTCTGGAGCTCTTTCCGAGCGAAGTGAGTTTGCGGAAGAGGTTGCTAATAAAAGCTGTCAGAAGAGGACATTTAGTAACTCTTAGGCTTTGTGTCCCAGAATTGTGCCCAACACTCTGACTCCCCATACTTCACTAAACTTGAATTTAAGAATAATTTATAATTTTAACATAGTATTTCTTGTGCTTACTTGCTATGATAAGGGGGAAGAAATAATCGTGTAATTGTGAAGGTACTGAATAATTACAGATTCGGAGGGAAATACTTTGGAGACAATAAAGGGCTTCGTAGAGCATATTATATATAAGAATCAAACCAATGGTTACGGTGTGATTAATTTGATGTCTGATGAGAGTGAAATCACTTGTACAGGGATTTTTACAAGGCTAGATGAAGGTGAATGCATAGAGGTTCATGGTGAATATATAGAGCATGCTGTGTATGGTATGCAATTTAAGGTGGATCATTATGTCGTTGTGCCTCCGGAGGATGCGGTAGCTGTGGAAAGATACCTTGCCTCAGGTGCGATTAAAGGAATTGGAGCTGCATTAGCAGCAAGGATTGTTAAGAAATTTGGAAATGATACGTTTCGTGTTATAGAGGAAGAGCCTGAACGATTGGTTGAGGTAAAAGGTATTAGTGAGCGCATAGCTAGAGAAATAGCAGCGCAGGTAGAGGAAAAAAGAGATGTTAGAGAAGCGATGCTGTTCCTACAGAAATATGGTATTTCCAATACACTTGCATTAAAGATATATAATCAGTATGGGATGAGATTATACAAAGTGATGCAAGAAAATCCATATCAGTTGGCGGAAGATATTTCGGGTGTAGGATTTCGCATTGCTGATGAGATTGCGAGTAAAATAGGAATACATACAGATTCGGATTATCGTATTCGGAGTGGTATTTTGTATACACTTATGCAAGCGGGAATGGAAGGGAACGTGTATCTTCCGGAACCATTATTGCTATCCAAGGCGGCTTTGATGTTAGAGCTTACAGAACGGCAGATTGAGCCACAGTTAGCCAATCTTGCTATGGATAAGAAATTAGTTATGAAAGAACAAAATGGTGAAAAATGTATTTATAGTATGCCTAATTTCTATGCGGAATTAAATTGTGCAAGGATTTTACATGAATTGCAGGAAGTGTTTGGGGATGCAGAACGTCTTACAAAAGTAGAGCGTGATAGATTAGAGAAAAAAATAAAAAAGCTGGAAGAAGCCAATCAGGTGGAACTTGATGAATTGCAACGTAAAGCGGTTGTTGATGCGATAGAAAACGGGATATTCATTTTGTCTGGGGGACCAGGAACAGGAAAAACAACAACGATTAATATGATGATACGCTATTTTGAAGAGGAAGGCTGCGATATTTTTCTTGCGGCGCCTACGGGGAGAGCGGCTAAGCGAATGACGGAAGCAACAGGGTTTGAAGCAAAAACGATTCATCGATTGTTGGAATTGAACGGTTCTGCTTCGGAAGATAGAAATGCGTCTTTTGAAAGAAATGAACTGAATCCATTAGAAGTTGATGTGATTATTATAGATGAGATGTCGATGGTAGATGTTTACTTGTTTCAGGCGCTTTTAAAGGCAATTACACCAGGTACGAGGCTGATTCTTGTGGGTGACCGGAATCAGCTTCCGAGTGTTGGCCCAGGGCAAGTGTTAAAGGATTTGATGGAAAGTAATTGTTTTGCAAATGTGATGCTAGAGAAGATTTTTCGACAGGCAGGAGAGAGTGATATTGTTACCAATGCTCATTTGATTAACGAAGGAAAGCAGATTGCGCTTGATAATAAGAGTATGGATTTCTTTTTTCTTGCAAGGGATAATGTGAATGTTATATATAAACATATGATTCAATTGATTACGGAAAAACTTCCTAAATTTGTAAAAGCAGGAACATATGATATTCAGGTACTTACGCCAATGCGAAAAGGAGCGCTTGGAGTAGAAACATTAAATCAGATTTTGCAGCAATATCTAAATCCGCCTTCTGATAAGAAATTGCAAATCACTCATGGAGATGGTATTTTGCGTGAGGGGGATAAGGTAATGCAGATGAAGAATAATTATCAGCTGGAATGGGAAATCGTTAGTAAGTATGGGATTGCTATTGATAGAGGACTTGGTGTTTTTAATGGTGATGTAGGAATTGTAAAGGAGATTAATGAAACAGCAAAAACGGTACAGGTGGAATTTGATGATGCAAAAAGAGTAATCTATCCATTAGGTGGTTTGGATGAATTGGAGCTTGCTTATGCTATTACTATTCACAAATCACAAGGAAGCGAATATCCGGCTGTTATTATGCCTCTTTTAACTGGACCTAGAATGTTGTTTAATAGAAATTTGCTTTATACAGGAGTTACCAGAGCAAAAAGTTGTGTAACTATTCTTGGAAGTAGGGATATTGTTATGCAAATGATTGCGAATGAAAGTGAACAGAAACGGTATACGGGATTAAAGGCGAGAATATGCGAAATAGCAGCGGGTATATAGAAAAAATAATAAATTTTGTTTATCCAAGGCGTTGTCCGGTTTGTGATGATATTGTGCCAGTGGGGCAAGGGCTTGTTTGTGAAGCGTGTTGTAAGAACATAAAATATATCGAAGATCCTAGATGCCGTAAATGTGGTAAACAGATGTATGAAGAAAGTGCACTTTTTTGTAGGGATTGTGCAAAAAGAAAACATTATTTCGAATATGGTTTTGCACTGTATGATTATCAAAGCATGAAAAAAAGCATTTATCGGTTTAAGTATGGTAAACGGAGTGAATATGCCAAATATTATGCAAAAGATATGTATAAAAGATTGGCAGAAGAAATTAAAAGAATGAATGCAGATGCGTTGATTCCGGTTCCGCTTCACAGAAGTCGTAAAGCAGGCAGGGGATATAATCAAGCAGAGGTTTTAGCGAAAGAATTGTCGAAGCTTACGGGAATACCATGTTATAGTGATTTGGTAAAAAGAGTAAGGAATACGATTCCTCAAAAGGAATTGAATGTGCAAGAAAGACAAAATAATTTGAAAAAGGCTTTTCTTATCCATTCAGATGTTGTAAAATTAAATAAAACTATCGTTGTGGATGATATTTATACCACGGGCAGTACAATAGATGCTGTTGCAAAGGAATTAAGGCAGCATGGTGTGGAAAAAGTTTATTATTTGACCCTTTGCATCGGTGAGGGAATGTAATGGAGGGAATTTTATGAACGTAAGAAACTGCAAAAAATGTGGAAAATTATTTAATTATATTTCTGGTTTGCCAATTTGTCAGGGGTGCAAAGAAAAAAATGAAGAAGTTTTTCAAACGGTAAAGAAATATATTCGAGAGAATCCTCGTGCCGATATTAGGGATGTTTCGATAGAATGTGAAGTAGAAACAGCTCAGATTCAGCAATGGATACGAGAAGAACGTCTTGAGTTTACGGAAGATTCCCCAATTAAGCTTCCATGTGAGAAGTGTGGAGCTTTAATTCGTGCGGGAAAATTCTGTGAAAAGTGTAAGGGAGCTATGGCGAAGAATCTTTCTAGTGCTATTGAAAAGCCAAAGATGGTTGTGGCACAAGCACCTAAGAAGGCAACGGATCATAGCAGTAAAATGCGTTTCTTAGATAGACGTTAAGATTTGAGTGACAGCGATAGGGAAGGCAGCAGTGCTGTATTAGAATATATGCATAAAGGGAAAGAAAATGTTAAACGAAGAACGTATTAAATTAATGACAAAAATGGCATCTTATGAGGCAAATGAAGGGAAACGCAACGTTGCCATCGGTAGTTACTTTAGAGGTGATTATATCAGTCTACAAGTAATTAAGTCGATTGTTAGTGCGACAGTTGCGTTTGCTATTTGTTTTGCCTTATTTGTGTTTTATGATTTTGAAGCGTTAATGTCTGATATTTACAAGATGGATTTGATGACGTTGGGCAGGAATATACTGTTTAGTTATGTAGGATTTACAGCGGTGTATTCTTTGATAGCTTATGTAGTTTTTACAAGACGCTATGCAACGGCGAAAAAAAGTTTGAAGATGTATTACAATAATTTAAAAAAGCTTGCGTATCTCTATGACAAAGAGGAAAAAAACAGATAGACAGAATGTAAAGTTGTGAGAGGATAGGTTATGACTAATTTATTGGTGCTGAGAGAGCAGTTGAAAAGTTTTTATGGGAAATACGAGGTATATATTACACCGGTGTTAAGGTTTTTGTTGGCATTTATGTCCTTTTCGATGATTAATCATGCGATAGGGTATATGAGTGCGTTGAACAGTATTGCAATTGTATTAATATTGGCGTTACTGTGTTCTTTTTTGCCTTTAAATTTCACGGTGATTTTAGCAGCGGCTGTTTCTTTGGTGCATTTGTATGCTTTTTCTTTGGAATGTGCAGTTGTTGCATTAGCTGTGTTTTTATTAATGTTTGTTTTGTATTTTCGTTTTTCACCGAATGATACTGTTGTAGTATTGCTGACACCTATGCTTTTTGTGCTCAAGATACCTTATGCAGTACCTATTGCAATGGGATTGATAGGAACACCAGTTTCGGCTGTTTCGGTGGCTTGTGGTGTTATTGTATACTATGTGATTGGTTATATGAATGAAAGTGCTTCTGTATTAAATACATTTGATGCAGAGGGTGCTGTAGAAAAATTCCGTTACATTATTGATGGTGTGTTGGGAAATAAGACGATGCTGGTGGTTGTGGCGGCATTTACAATTACGATTGTTGTAGTATACTTTATTAGAAGACTTAGTGTAGATTATGCATGGACAATTGCCATTATTACAGGAGCGTTAGTGAATATATTATTCCTACTGTTTGGAGATTTGTTGTTCAATACGAATGTTTCTATACTTGGATTAATTATAGGAAGTGTCATAGCAGCATTGCTTGTTAAAGTGTTGGAATTTATGGTGTTTAATGTGGATTATTCTAGGACGGAAATGGTTCAGTTTGAGGATGATGAATATTATTATTATGTAAAGGCAGTACCTAAAAATACTGTTGCAACACCAGAGAAGAGAGTAAAGACAATACGTGTTCCGGATAAAGCAGTTAATCATCCGCAGAAAAATTCGGAAACAAGGAGAACGTTAAAATAAAGATGACGGGAATAGTGGAAGATGGGAGAACAGATTTTTACCTTTGTAAATAAATATATTTCAACTCTTTCCTGGCACAGGTTAAGTGTGAGATGGGAGGATATAGTGGAGATACTCATTATATCCTTTTTGGTGTATCATATTATGACGTGGATAAAAAATACCAAGGCATGGGTCTTAATGAAAGGTATTTTGATTATTTCTGTATTCATTTTCTTTGCACTCATTTTTCAGATGAATACGATATTGTGGATTGTGGAAAATGTTATCAGTATTGCGGTGATTGGATTGGTTGTAATCTTACAGCCTGAGCTGAGACGTGCTTTAGAGGAAATAGGAAGAAAGAATTTTATTTCAAATATTTTCCCCTTTGAGAAAACAGTATTGGAACGTTTTTCGGATAAGACTGTAAATGATATTGTTAAAGCAAGTTTTGAAATGGGTAAAGTGAAAACGGGCGCGCTTATGGTTATAGAGCAACAGGTAACTTTGGCGGAGTATGAGAGAACGGGAATCGAGGTTGATGGCATTGTTTCTAGTCAGCTCTTGATTAATATTTTCGAACACAATACTCCTTTGCATGATGGAGCTGTTATTATACGTGGAAATAGAATTGTATCAGCGACCTGTTATTTACCGCTTTCTGATAATCTTGGTATTAGTAAGGATTTGGGAACGAGACATAGGGCTGGTATTGGTATTTCAGAAGCTACAGATGCGTTGACTATTATTGTTTCAGAGGAAACAGGACAGGTGAGTGTTACGTATGAAGGTAAGTTATATCGCAATCTGGATGCTAATGCATTGAAAGAAAAATTGCAAATAGTGCAGAATAAGGAAATAGAAGAGAAGAAGCATAGATTATGGAAAGGAAGGGCTAAGGATGAAAAATAAGCTGGCGCATAATCTTGGACTGAAAATTCTTGCTCTTGGTTTTTCGGTAGGATTGTGGTTTGTGGTAAATAATATTACAGATCCTGTAGGAGAGAAATCTTTTTATAATGTTCCGGTAGAAATTGTCAATGAGGATATGATTGCTGAAGAGGGCAAGGTTTATGAGGTTTTGGAAGGGACAGATGTAATTAATGTAAAAGTCACAGGTAAAAAATCGGTCATAAGCTATATAAACAAAGAAGATATTAAGGCGGTGGCAGATTTATCGGAATTGACCTTTATGAATACGGTTTCTATTAAAGTATCTAGCGTGAAAAATAATACAGAATTAGAGTATGTTCCTTCGATTGAAAACATGAAGTTATCGATTGAAGATATGAAGCAGGTACAAAAAATGATTAACACGTCGACGTCAGGAGTACCGGCAGAAGGATATATTGTTGGAACAGTAACGCCTAGTCAGAATGTCGTGCGTTTATGGGGACCGGAATCTTTGGTTGATCAAATTGACAGAGTGGAAGCGGTTGCGAATATTTCAGGATATGCAACGGATATTACTTCTAGTGTGGAATTGAAATTCTGCAATGCAGAAGGAGATGAAATTGAGAGTAATTCTATAAAAACTAATATTTCGACTATAAATGTTGCTGTCACTATTCTGGGAACGAAAGAAGTGCCAGTGAAATTTACCGTGCAAGGTAAACCGAAAGATGGGTATGTAGTAAGAAATGATATGGAAATGGTTCCAAGGACAGTAAGGATTGCGGGAAGAAAAAGTGCTCTTGAGAGTGTGACTGAGATTAGTGTAACAGATGCAGCGTTGACGGTGGATAATTTGGATAAGGATATAACAACGGTAGTAAATATCCGTAAATATCTACCTAGTGGTGTACAATTAGCAGATAACAGTTTTGACGGAAATGTAAGTGTGACTTTAAAAATAGAACCATTGGTTTCAAAGGAGTATGACATACCGGTTAAAAACTTTGCGGTTGGAAATGTTCCGGAAGGTTATGAGGTATTTATCCGAGAGTTCGAAAATAAAAATATTAAGGACTATAGAATATCGCTAAGTGGAGTGGAAACGGACATTCGAAAGATTAAGGAGAATGAAGTGATAGGTGTTGTGGATATGCAAGAAATTGCAGAAGCACATGGGATTACAGAATGGACAGAAGGCACTTATGTAGGTGAGATTAAATTCAATTTCTCTGATAATATTAGGTTGAAAGCTCCATATAGTTTAACGATAGTGCTGGTGGAGCGAGATAAAGAAAACGGCGAAACTGCAGAGACTGCAGAAACGGAAACTGTAGAAGAATAGAAATGTTAAGATTAATATATTGAGATAGTTTTAGGAGGAATAATATGGCTAGATTATTTGGTACAGATGGTGTAAGAGGTGTTGCGAATGATGAGTTAACACCGTTGCTTGCGATGCAGCTTGGGCAGGCAGGAGCCTATGTATTATCAAAGGAAAATGAACATAAACCGACGATTATGGTAGGCTGTGATACTAGGATTTCAGGAGATATGTTAGCAAATGCATTAATGGCAGGAGCTTGTTCTGTTGGAGCAAATGTAGTATATGTTGGAATAATTCCAACTCCGGCAATTGCATATCTGACAAGAAAATATCGTGTGGATGCAGGTGTTGTTATTTCAGCGTCGCATAATCCGGTAGAGTTTAATGGTATTAAATTCTTTGATGGAAATGGATTTAAGCTTCCGGATGCGTTAGAAGATGAAATAGAAGAGTTGATTGCGAATGGAATGAAGGATGTTCAGTTCCCGACTGGTCCAAGTGTTGGCAAGATTAAATATCGTACAGATGCGAGAGAAGAGTATATTAATCATGCAGTAAAATCTGTTCCTATTGATTTAAGAGGAATGAAGATTGTAGTAGACTGTGCAGAGGGTGCATCATACTATACATCTGTAGAAACATTAAAAGAGCTAGGAGCTGAAGTTGTTGCTATTCATAACAACCCGGATGGCACAAATATTAATGCTAATTGCGGTTCTACACATATGGAAGAGCTTCAGGCAAGAGTAGTATTTGAGCATGCTCAGGTAGGTTTGGCTTTTGATGGAGATGCAGACAGACTTCTTGCAGTCGATGAAAATGGTAAACAGGTTGATGGTGATGAGATTATGGCGATTGTTGGTAACCATATGAAATCACAGGGTAAGTTGAAGGATAATACAATTGTTGCAACAGTTATGAGTAATCTTGGATTTTTCCTTATGGGAAAGGAAAATGGTGTTCATATTGAACAGACAAAAGTTGGAGACCGTTATGTATTGGAAAGAATGCAGGAAATCGGTGCAAATCTTGGTGGAGAACAGTCAGGACATATTATTTTCTTAGATGAAAATACAACAGGAGATGGATTGCTTAGTGCACTTCACTTATTGCAGGTAATGGTTGAAACAGGAAAAACATTATCGGAGCTTGCTCAAATAATGACAGTGCTCCCACAGGCGTTGGTAGGAGCAAAGGTTCCTAATCATAAAAAAGAAAGTTATTTGGAGTATGCAGAGATTGCAGAAGCAATTGAAAAGACAACGGCGAAGTTTGCAGGGGAAGGAAGAGTTTTAATCAGACCATCTGGAACAGAGCCTTTGGTTAGAGTTATGATTGAAGGAAAGGATCAGGCACTGATTGAACAAGAAGCAAAAGCGTTAGCTGAATTAATTCAGAATGTAATGTTATAAAAAGAAATCTGTTTGTTTAACTAATTGCAAAGGATTTTTATAGGTACTATGAAGGTGCTGACGAGGTACTGGATGTTTGGAGGGAAGATATGGTAAGCCAAAAAGTAGTTATTAAAAACCCGACTGGCTTGCATCTGCGACCAGCAGGAAATTTGTGTAAGGAAGCAATGCAGTATAGTTCGTTAATTACTTTCACATTTCGTGAAAGCACTGCTAATGCAAAGAGTGTTTTAAGTGTGCTTGGAGCATGTGTAAAATGTGGTGATGAAATTGAAATCTTCTGTGAAGGAGCAGATGAAAAGGAAGCTTTGGCAGCGATTGTAAAGGCTATTGAAGAAGGTCTAGGCGAATAAAGAGAAAAAATAGCCCGAATTCCATTCGGGCTTTTCATGTAGTAGGAAAATGTTGTAACCTAGTGATAGTTGTGTGATTGCTGCAGGGAAATACATGAAAGGTGGAGTAAATATGTTAAATTATAAAAGATATCATAAAAATCCGGTAGTAAATTATCCGGAAAGAGAGTGGCCAAATAAAGAAATTGAAAAGGCACCTGTTTGGTGTAGCGTTGATTTAAGAGATGGAAATCAAGCGTTGATTGATCCCATGGTAGTGGATGAAAAGATAGAATTTTTTCAGTTTCTTGTAAATATGGGATTTAAAGAGATTGAAATTGGTTTTCCGGCTGCGAGTCAAATTGAGTTTGATTTTTTGCGTCAGTTGATTGATCGTAAGTTAATTCCTGATGATGTATGTGTACAGGTGTTAACTCAGTGTAGGGAAGAGCTGATTGATAGAACGTTTGAGGCGATTGAAGGCTGCAAACAGGCAGTAGTACATATTTATAATTCTACATCTACTTTACAGAGAGATGTTGTGTTTAATATGGACAGAAAGCAGATAATTGATATTGCAATCAAGGGAACTAAGATGGTAAAAGAAAGAGCTGCAAAGTTTGCGGGCAAGATTATTTTGGAATATTCCCCTGAGAGTTTTACAGGAACGGAACTTGATTTTGCATTAGATATTTGTACTGCGGTTCAGGAAACATGGGGTGCAACGAAGGAGAATCCGATTATTATTAACTTACCTTCTACGGTTGAAATGAATACGCCAAATGTTTATGCTGATCAGATTGAATGGATGAATAAGCATTTTGAAAATAGGGAAAGTATTATATTAAGTATTCATCCGCATAATGACAGAGGTACGGGTGTTGCGGCTGCTGAGCTTGCAATGCTTGCAGGAGCTGACAGAGTTGAGGGTACCTTGTTTGGAAACGGTGAGAGAACAGGAAATGTTGATATTTTGAATATTGCATATAATATGTTTTCGCAAGGGATTGACCCGGAATTAAAGATTGAAAGAGTAAATGATATTATTGAAATCTATGAGAGATGTGTAAAAATGCCGATTCATCCAAGACACCCTTATGCAGGAAAATTGGTATTTACTGCATTTTCTGGTTCGCATCAGGATGCAATTAATAAGGGTGTATCTGCTATGCGTGAGAGAAATAATCCATATTGGGAAGTTCCATATCTTCCGATTGATCCAGCTGATATAGGGCGTGAGTATGAACCGATAGTTCGTATTAATTCACAGTCTGGAAAAGGTGGAGTTGCCTTTGTTATGGATACTTACTTTGGATTCAAGCTTCCTAAAGGTATGCATAAGGAATTTGCTAATATTATTCAGGAACTTTCGGAAACACAGGGAGAGGTATCTCCAGAGCAGATTATGGAGAAGTTCAAAGAGAACTATCTAGAGTGTAAGGAACCAATCCATTTTAAAAAGCTTCGCGTGGAGGAGTTATCGGAAGAGACTATGTCACAATTTGCAACAGCAGTTGAAGTGGTTTATACAGATCATGGTGTGGAAAAGAGTTTTTCAGCAAAGGGTAATGGACCTATTGATGCGGTTCAAAGAGGGCTTCAGGAAAAACTTGGAGTTAAAATTAAAGTGCTTGATTATGAAGAACATGCGTTACAAAGTGGTGCGAATTCGCAGGCAGCAGCATATATTCATATGTTGGATGCGGATGAAGGAACTGTTACCTATGGTGTGGGTGTAAGTTCTAATATTACAAGAGCTTCTGTAAGAGCAATTTTTTCTGCTGTAAATCGTTTAGGAATAGGTAAAAGATAGAGAAAGGTATGGATTTTGATTATGAAAAAAATTATTGTCACAGGTTGTAATGGACAGCTTGGTCGTGCGATTAATCAAATTTATGAAAATAGTACAGAATTTGAATGTGTGAATACAGATGTTGCAGAACTTGATATAACAAATATTGATGCGGTGACTAAAATGGTAGCAGAGGTAAAACCTTATGCTATTATTAATTGTGCTGCACATACGAATGTAGATGCATGTGAAACAGATGTGGATAATGCTTATAAGATAAATGCAATAGGACCAAGAAATCTTAGTATAGCAGCAACACAGAATCAGGCCAAAATGATTCATATATCTACGGACTATGTTTTTGGCGGAGATGCAACATCTCCTTATTTGGAATTTGATTCAACCGGACCAAAGAGTATGTATGGCAAGACAAAGCTTGCGGGAGAAAAATTTGTAAAAGAATTTGCAAAGGAACATTTTATTATTCGTACAGCATGGTTATATGGAGATGGCAAGAATTTTGTTAAAACAATGTTACGTCTATCTGAAACAAATGATAAGGTACGAGTTGTTTGTGATCAGTATGGTTCGCCTACAAGTGCTATTGAGCTTGCAAAAGCAATTGCGTATTTATTACCAACGGATAATTATGGATTGTTCCATGGGACTTGTGAGGGATCTACCAATTGGGCAGATTTTACTAAGGAGATTTTCCGTCTTGCTGGTAAGAATACTCTTGTAGAAGCGATTAGTTCTGAGGAATATAGTGCAAATGCAAGTGCGACAGTGGCACCAAGACCATCTTATTCAATACTTGAGAATTATATGTTGAAATTAACTACAAACCACATGTTTGCACAGTGGGAAGATGCGATTGCAGAGTATATAAAGGGGATTTGTTAAAATCCTCTTTATATAAACAATTTTGACTTGAAGCATATAAGTTATAAAGACATCATGGTGACGGCAATTAGAATGCCGAGAATGGAGCCAACCAATACTTGTAGAGGTGTGTGACCGACAAGTTCTTTCAACTTGTCTTCTGTTGACAATTCTTTGTTCATGCTTTCGAATATTTCCATCATTTCATTAATGATTTTAGCTTGATTGCCAGTTTCACGGCGTACACCAATAGCGTCATACATGACAACAATGGCAAAAATAGTTGCGATTGCAAATTCAAAACTGCCAACACCAAACTGTATACCAGTAGAGGTGGCGAGGCTACATACGGTTGCGGAATGACAGCTTGGCATGCCACCACTTCCAACAAGGCGCTCAGCAACAAATTTTTTGGTGAAATAAAAATGAATAATAGTTTTGAGAACCTGTGCCATCAGCCAACCTGATACTGCAGAGAGTAGGATACGGTTCCCGAATAGTAATGATAATTGTTCCATAAGTAATACCCGCTTTAGTTATTTTGTATATAAGCAATCAGGATATGTCCGATTGTGTTTGTACATAATGAATTATAATCAAAAAGATACTAAATGACAATAGTAGGATGAATTTTTGCGTGATATTAAAGCTGGGGGGAGCAATGTAAAATTTAGTTGCCATGCACATTTAAGGCGTGTATACTAAAGAAGGCTACATGGGAAAATATTTGTAGTTGTTCAATGGGGAGTTCACTTTGGTTAGATGAAATGATAAGAGATAACGGATATATGTAAAAAAAGAAGTGACTTTAGATTGTTGTTGCATCGTAATTGAGTGAATTAGAATAATTAAAAATGAAGTATATAAATAAAGAGAGGTAAAATTATGAATAAAAATATTGCATTGATTACAGGTATTACAGGGCAGGATGGTTCCTATCTTGCAGAATTTTTGTTAGAAAAAGGCTATGAGGTACATGGTTTGGTAAGAAGACACAGTATTTCTAATACTGCGAGAATCGACCATTTACTAAACTCTGAATATAACAAGGTAAAATTCTTCTTGCATTTTGCAGATACAACAGATTCTTCTAATCTTATGAGATTGATTAGCGAGATTAGACCAACAGAGGTTTATAATCTTGCAGCACAGTCTCACGTAGGTGTTTCGTTTGAAGTGCCTGAATACACAGCAGATGCAACAGGTGTAAGCACATTAAAGTTATTAGAGGCTATTCGTGTAAACGGTGGAAATTGTCGTTTTTATCAGGCATCTACTTCTGAGTTATTTGGAGGACTTCCAGAGACAGCACCACAGAGTGAAAAGACACCATTTTATCCAAAGAGCCCATATGGTGTAGCAAAGTTATACTCTTATTGGATTACTGTAAACTACAGAGAATCTTATAACATGTTTGCATGCAATGGTATTTTATTCAATCATGAATCACCAAGAAGAGGTGAGAACTTTGTAACTAGAAAGATAACTCTTGCAATTGCTAATATTATTGCAGGCAAGCAGGACAAGCTTTCTCTTGGTAATATGAATGCAAAGAGAGATTGGGGATTTGCTGGTGACTATATCGAAGGTATGTGGTTGATGCTGCAGCAGGCAGTTCCGGGAGATTATGTTCTTGCGACAAATGAAACACATACGGTTCGAGAATTTGTAGAGGCGGCTTTTGCTGAGCTTGGTATCAAGATTCGTTGGGAAGGCGAAGGCGTAAATGAAAAAGGATATGATGAAAAGACAGGTAAGCTTTTAGTAGATGTAAATCCTGAGTTCTATCGTCCGGCTGAGGTTGAGTTCCTTTGGGGTGATTCAACAAAAGCAGAAAAAGAACTGGGCTGGAAGAGAAAAGTTGACTTTAAGGGTCTGGTATCCATGATGATGGATTCTGATTTGAAGGAAATTGCTGGCATGTCCTGTGAAGAATATAAGGCTCAGAATGCGTAGAAAGGTTTGAAGGAAGCATGAATAAGACGGATAAAATATATGTAGCAGGTCACAGAGGATTGGTCGGCTCTGCAATTGTAAGAAATCTTCAGGCAAAAGGTTATACTAATGTAATCGGAAGAACACATAAAGAGCTTGATTTAACAAATCAGGCTGCTGTTCGTGCTTTTTTTGAGGAAGAGAAGCCGGATGTAGTTGTACTTGCAGCTGCTAAGGTTGGTGGAATTAATGCGAATAATACTGCGCCAGCAGAGTTTGCGTATGAAAATATGCAGATTCAGTGTAATGTGATTAAAGCATGTCATGACTATAAAGTAAAGAAATTACTTTTCTTAGGAAGTACTTGTATTTATCCCAAGATGGCACCACAGCCGATTCCAGAGGATGCTTTATTGACAGGACCTTTGGAGGTAACCAATGAGGCCTATGCAATTGCGAAGATTGCCGGACTTGAGATGTGCAGATTTTTCAAGAAGCAGTATGGCGATGATTTTATTAGCTGTATGCCAACCAATCTTTATGGTCCACATGATAACTATGATTTATCAGGTTCTCATGTTATGCCAGCCATGATTCGTAAGTTCCATGAGGCGAAAGTGAATGGGGCGTCAAGTGTAGAACTATGGGGTACAGGTACACCTCTTCGTGAGTTTTTATATGTAGATGATATGGCTGATGCATGTGTGTTCTTGTTGGAGAATTATAACGGTGAGCAGCATGTAAATATTGGTACAGGTAAGGAGGTTTCTATTAAGGAGCTTGCTGAAACAGTACAAAAGGTAGTTGGTTTTGAAGGCGATATTATATGGAATAAGGATATGCCAGATGGAACACCAAGGAAATTGACCGATGTGACAAAGCTTCATGGACTTGGTTGGAAACATAAGGTGGATTTAGAAGAAGGTGTACAGTTGGCATATGACTGGTTTCGTGAAAATGTTCAGGATGCTAGAATGTAGTGTGAAAAATCCATATATGGAAGATTTTCATGCAGCAAATTTGTTCATAGAACAAATTTGTGGGAGGAACTAGATGAATACAAGTGACCGAGTAGAGATTTTGAAGTATACTACGCACCTGCTACTTCAATGTGGATTTCAGGCGAGTCAGATAGGGTACCGTTACTTGCGGGAAGCGGTACTAATCGCATGCTTTGATGAAGAGGTTGTTACAAGTGTGACAAAGCTTTTATATCCAGAGATTGCAAAGCGTTTTAAGGCAAATGATAAGCAGGTAGAGCGTGCAATTAGAAACAGTATAGAGACAGCATGGATAAAAGGAAATCATGAGGCTTTGAAAGAGATTTTTTGTGAGCATTATGGAAAAGGTTTGGAAAGACCTACGAACACAGAAGTAATTAAGGTGTTACGAGATAAGGTGAGTAAGGAGCAAATAGCTTGAAAGTATATGGAAAGACATTGAGTATTATTGTGCCCTGCTATAATGAAGAAGAAAGCGTGCCTTTGTTTTATGCAGAGACTAAAAAGCAGGAAGCATTTTTTCATGAAAAAGATATAGAGCTGGAATTTGTGTTTGTGGATGATGGCTCTAAGGACCGAACGGTAGAAGCGGTGAAAAAGTTACATGAACAAGATGGAAGAGTACATTTGGTTTCGTTCTCTAGAAATTTTGGAAAAGAAGCTGCTATAATTGCAGGTTTAGAAAAGGCTAGTGGAGATTTTACGGTACTAATGGATGCGGATTTACAGGATCCTCCTGCTATTTTGCCGGAAATGTATGGATATATCGAACAGGGATATGATTCTGTAGCAACGAGAAGAGTGGATAGAAAAGGAGAACCACCGATTCGTTCCTTTTTTGCGAGAAGATTCTATGGTTTGATGCGCAAGATTTCTAAAACAGAAATTGTTGATGGTGCAAGAGATTATCGATTAATGACAAGACAGGTGACAAATGCTATTTTGTCAATGAAGGAGTATAATCGTTTTTCAAAAGGAATTTTTGGATGGGTTGGTTATCAGACGAAGTGGATGGAATATGAGAATGTTCAGCGTGTTGCAGGAGAGACAAAGTGGTCCTTTTGGAAGTTGTTCTTATATTCTTTAGATGGAATTATGGCATTTTCAACTGCGCCGCTTTCCATCGCATCTTTATTTGGTATGCTATTCTGTGCGTTAGCATTTGTTTTTATGTTTTTTATTTTTATTAGAGCTATGATTTATGGTGATCCTGTTGCAGGATGGCCGTCAACAATTTGTATTATTTCCTTTATTGGAGGAGTTCAGCTTCTTTGTCTTGGCATTATGGGACAATATATGAGTAAAATGTATATGGAAGTGAAGGACAGACCAAAATATTTGGTAAAGGAAGAATTTTAATTAATGAGAGAATTTGGCGATAAAAATAGCTTGATTAGTATTGTGGTTCCTGTGTATCAGGTAGAACGATTCATTGAAGAAACAATAGAATCTGTTCAGAGTCAGACTTATGAGAATTGGGAGTTGCTTTTGGTGGATGACTGTTCGAAGGATAGAAGTTGTGTTCTTATTGAAAAAAAGGCAGAAAAGGATACAAGAATTCACTTAATCCGTCAAAATACCAATCAAGGAGCGGCAGAAGCAAGAAATTGCGGTGTTCGCCATGCAAAGGGTAGATATCTATGCTTTTTGGACTCTGATGATTTGTGGGAGCCTGATAAGCTTGAATGTGAATTGCGTTTTATACAGAAAAAACAGGCAGGATTTGTTTTTACTGGATATGAATTTGCGGATGAAGATGGTAAGGGGTTAGGAAAGATTGTCAGGGTTCCGGAAAATATTTCCTATACTAACGCTTTAAAAAACACAACCATATTTACATCTACGGTTATGATAGATCGTTCAAAAATAGAGGATAAAGATATTTTTATGCCTAAGATTGCCAGTGAGGATACAGCAACCTGGTGGCATTTGTTGAAGGTTTATGGAAGGGCTTATGGACTTGATAAAAACCTTGTAAAATATCGAAGAAGTGCCAATACCTTGTCTTCTAATAAGCTTGAAGCAATTAAACGAATATGGAAATTGTATCGTAAGCAAGAAAGCTTGAATATATTCTATAGTGTGTATTGCATGTGCTTATGGGCGTTGCGTGCAGTGCTTCGCAGAGTATAAAATAGGAATTGTAACTATGAAGATGCTGAATAATTATGAATATAGATAGAGGTGAAAAAGTGAGACGCTTAGAGTCTGTAAAAAGAATTATTGTATTACAGCTTTCGTTGATAGGATTGCTGATACATACTGCGGCATATGTATCTGTATGGCGTATTATTTATAATGATATTATGCAAAAATATATGTGGAGAAATTTCACAGGAAAAGGTTTTTGGCTGTTAGCTGCAGTATATTTTTTGTTGCTTCTTTTCTTTTCGGCGACGTATGGTGGTTTGAAAATAGGATATTTAAAACCGATGGATGTGTATTTTTCACAGGTGATATCACTTTTATTTGTAAATGCAATTTCTTATTTTCAGATATGTTTGCTCTCATTAAAACTTGTTACTGTTTATCCGATTATTGGTATGACGTTGGTGCAGTTGCTTTTTGCGGGGCTATGGACGTTCATTTGTCAAAGATTCTATGCTCAGCTTTTTCCGCCAAGAAATTTGTTGTTGATTAGTGGTGACAGACCGATAGAAGGTATTTTACAGAAGTTTGAAAGCAGAAAAGACAAGTATAACATTGTAAAATGTATGCATGAGGATGAAGGGATGCATGCATTAAAGAATGAAATACTGAGCCGCTATGATGGTGTTATTTTATGGGATATTAATACTGCTCGCAGAAATAAGCTATTAAAATTTTGTTACAGCAAGGGCATTCGGGTATATATGATGCCGAAGATTCCTGATATAATGATTCAGGGGTCGGAACTACTTCATTTATTTGATACACCGATTCTTTTTACCAGAGAGTATTCAATGACGGTTGAACAGAGATTTATTAAGCGTATCGTGGATATTATTTGTTCTTTGTTGCTTATTATTTTGAGTTCTCCATTTATGCTAATCACAGCAATTTTAGTAAAATGCTATGATGGTGGACCAGTGCTCTATAAACAGGTACGTTGTACGAGAGATATGCAGGAATTTAAGATTCTGAAATTCCGCAGTATGCGTACGGATGCAGAAAAAGATGGGATTGCCAGATTGGCGTCTAAGAATGATAGCAGAATTACACCAATTGGAAAGTTTATTCGTAAGGTTAGAATAGACGAGCTCCCTCAGTTGTTCAATATTTTGAAAGGTGAGATGTCGTTTATTGGCCCGAGACCGGAAAGACCAGAAATTATTAAGCAATATCAGGAGGAAATGCCGGAATTTACCTTTAGAACAAAGGTAAAGGCTGGACTCGCAGGTTATGCGCAGGTGTATGGAAAATACAATACAACTCCGTATGATAAGCTGAAATTGGATTTGTTTTATATAGAGAATTATAGTATATGGCTTGATTTAAAGCTGATGCTTCTTACCTTAAAGATTTTGTTCCAGCCGGATAGTACAGAGGGTGTGGAAGAAAACCAGATTACAGCAATGAAGGAAATTAGAATCGAGGAGGAAGAGAAGTAATGCAGGCATGTGAATCAAAATATTGGCAGGAGAGTATTGATAGCAAAGCATTGCTAGTTTGTCTCCTGTATAAATTGCCATATTTGCTTCTGATGGGAGTGGCCGGTGCCGTTTTAGGCAGCGGTCTCTATTTGCTTATAACGGTTATGACCTCAGAAGGGATAATGTATCAGGCGGAAACAGAATATTACATTGAGTTTGCACCAGGCAGGATAGATGGCAAAGACTATTATAATGATTTTACATGGAATGATGTCATGGCATCTGATTGGATTTTGGGTAATACCATGGAAATTCTTGGATCCAACTACCAAAGAGATGTAATTGGAAGAATGATAACAGCTGATATTTTATCAGATGTAAGGTATTTGACGATTACTGTTAAGGGACTAGATGCAGAAGTGGTTGGAGAAGTTAGTGAAATAACGAAATATTCACTTGAAACTTTGGTAAGTCGTATAGAGAAGATAACAGAGATTGATTCGATTGTACAAATAGAAAATAATGGTGTGGCGCAGATTGAGGAACCGTTATTTACATGGCGCGCAGCATTTCTGGGAGCGGTATGTGGTGTATTACTTGGGATGTTTGGTATAGTAGCTAGCTTTTGCATGGGAAGCAGATACTATACAAAGCAATCCATTTTGCAGAGTCTGAATATACCAGTATTTGGTTTGCTCTATAGAAATGGGAATGATGCGAAAGGGACACAAGAAATCGCATTACAGCTTGCATTACAGTATCATATCGAAAAGATGTGTGGTAAACAGATGATACTAGCAGATGTTGTAGCTGGAGACTATGCACAAAAGTGTAGAGAAATAGTAATGTCTTTAGGTGATAGGGATTCTGTAAAAATTGAGTTGCAGGCTCAGAGGAAGGAGATTCTGACAAAACAGGATTATGACAATATTCGTCAATCAGATGGCGTAATTCTTGCAATTCCTTTTGGAAATCCTTGTAGAGAAGCAGTGATAGAGAAGATAAACCAGTTGAAAAATCAAGATTGCAAGATACTAGGTGCAATTTTGGTAGATGTGGATCGAACGTGGATGAAGCTTTATGGAATACAATAAGGTGAAATTTTGTTAATTGGATAGAGTGACAGAGACGAAATTTCTAGAAAGGTATGGGAGTAACATGAATTTACAGGTTCTTGTTTCAGCAGTTGGACAAGATGTGTCTACATTAGCAGAGAGAATGCATTTGGAAAGTGATGCTATTATCATTAATCAGGCAGATACCTTTGCTGTTCAGGAGTATGAACATGCAGGGAAGAATATTTGCTGTTATAGCTTTGCTGAAAAGGGTGTTGGATTAAGTCGTAATAATGCATTACTACGGGCAACAGCAGATATTATATTGTTTTCGGATGAAGATATCGTCTATGATGCAGGATATGAACAAAAGATTTTGAGGGAATTTGAAAAGCATCCGGAAGCAGATATGCTATTGTTTAATATGCGTGTAGGTGAGTCGAGAGTAACATATTATACAGAGCAATTTCATAGGGTGCATATTTGGAATGCGGGGCGTTATCCAACTTATTCCTTTGCAATAAGAAGAGAGAAAATTCATGCGGCTCATATTACCTTTTCGTTGTTATTTGGTGGTGGGGCTAAGTTTAGTAATGGCGAGGATAGCTTGTTTTTGAAGGATTGCTTAAAGTATGGTTTAAAAGTCTATGCTGTTCCAGTTGAAATTGGTATGGAGATAGAACGTGAATCCACATGGTTTCATGGCTATCATGAAAAATTTTTTGTTGATAGAGGAGTTTTGTATCATTTTCTGTATGGGAAGCTTGCTTTACCTATGGCATTAAGATTTTTATTGGCTCACGGAGAAGTGATGTGTAAGGATATTCCAAGAAAGGAAGCCTTTGCGATGATGAAACGGGGAATACATTCTGTGAAACATTTATAAGGGCTTTGAAGGGTTTTTATGTCGACGGATATGGTAATTTCGATTTTCTTTTATATATTAATTGCAGTTGTTACAATATTTATGGCTAGTAAGGTACAAATGTGTGAACAGAGAGCTGGCAGAATTCGTGCATATAAGGGAACAGGATTACAAACAAGAAGAGAAAGTCTAAATCGTATATATTTGGTAGGAATTTTGATTATCCTTTTTCTCTGTTCTGCATTACGCTTTGGTATAGGCAATGACTATAGACAGTACACTCAGACAGCGCATGAGGTATATGTAGGTGGTTATGTAGTAACAGAGGTTGGATTTAACTGGCTGGTAAAGATTATTTATACTTTGGCAGGTGGAGAATACTATGAACTTGTATTTGCAGTATTTGCTTTTGCGACATTGTCTATTTTCATAAAGGCATTTTATGAGCAGAGTGTAGATTTTTCGATGACTTATTTTCTGTTTATGATGTTAGGATTGTATTTTCAAACATATAATACCGTGCGTTATTATTTGGCACTAGGAATTGCTTTGTATGCGATACGTTATGTTATGAGCAAAGATTTGATTAGATTTGTATGTTGCATTTTACTAGCATCATTATTCCATAAGTCAGTATTACTTACAATCCCAGTGTATTGGATGGCATCTTATGCTTGGAAAAGGTGGATGATGATTGCAGGGGTTGTGTGTGGAGCAGGTTGCTTTCTAGCAAAGGGAATAATATTAAAGATTGCTTTATTACTTTATCCGTCTTATGAAAATACGGTGTATTTAGAGGGAGGAACTAGTCCCATTAGTATTCTGAGAGGTGTGCTGGTATTGGGGTTGTATCTTTGGTATCGTGTTCAGTATAAAAGAGAACAGGAGGATAGAGAACTTCGATTCTATGCGCAGCTGAATTTGCTTTCCGTAGTAGTGTGTGTGTTCTTTTCTTTCTTGCCAGTAGTAACACGAATTGCTTATTATTTTTCGATAACACAATTGCTGATGATACCAAAGATTCTTTCAGAAATTAAGGAAGAAAGAATTCGTAGAAGAGTTAAAGGGATTGTTTTTGTGACGTGCGTTATTTTATTTGCGATATTTCTTACTAGCGCAGATAAACCGGGAGTTGGTTTGCTTCCGTATAGAAGCTGGTTGTTTGAAGTAGAACGATATATATATAAATGACATTTTGAAAAATGATATTTGAGGTAATCGATGAAACAGGAAGTAAAGTATAGTATTTTAGTGGTTTGTTTAAATTCAGGACAACGATTGTTGGATACAGTAGAAAGTATTATAAGTCAGAAGTATCAGAATTATGAGATTATTGTCAAGGATGGCGAATCTACGGATGGCTCTATAGAACAGCTAAGAAGTAGTTTTGCAGAAAAGATGGAGCAAATTCAGATTATCAGCTGTAAAGATTCAGGTATTTATGATGCTATGAATCAGGCGTGCTCTTATGCAACAGGGGATTATTATTTGTTTCTAAATACAGGAGATTCTTTTTATGATGTACACGTACTAGAAAAAATAACACATGGTATTGTAAAAAAGCAGGAAGAATATGGTGAATATCCTGGTATCGTATATGGAAATATGTATCATAAAGCGCTTGATAATGTAATCTATGCAGCTCCTAAGGTGAATGATTTTACTTGCTATCGAAATGTGCCTTGTCACCAGACTTGTTTTTATCATAGGGAAATGTTTGCAGAAAGAGGATATGAACCAAAATACAATGTGAGAGCAGATTATGAGCATTTTCTATGGTGCTTTTATCAGAGAAAAGCAAGAATATGTTATTTGCCGGTTATGACAGCATCTTATGAGGGTGGTGGTTACTCGGAAACCAAGGAGCATAGAAAACAATCAGCAAAGCAGCATAGAGAGATTACGGAGCATTATATGGGAAAGGGAACAGTGCTAAAGTTTCGACTGATTATGCTGATGACGCTGGCTCCTTTGCGGAGTGTAATGGCAGAAAATAAGTATTTTTCGACCGTTTATAACGGGTTAAAAACATTGATTTATAAATCACGAAAGTAAAGCGAAAAATGGAGGGATACTATGAAGGTTTTATGGTTGTGCAACATTATGCTTCCGTTTATAGCCAAAAGCTTGGGGCATAAAATTGTTGTAAAGGAAGGCTGGCTGTCAGGGCTTGCTTCTAAGCTTATGCAGAATCAGGAAAATAATAATATAACACTCGCTATTTGCTTTCCTTCATCAGATGATTTTAAGTTGGTTGAGGGAGATGATTCTTTGTTTGTAAAGAATTCCGTGAAGGGAGTGGCTTACTATGTATTTCGTGAGGATACGATACATCCGGAGAATTATGATGCTTCAATGGAAGAAAGTCTTAGTGCAATTGTAAAAGACTTTGAACCGGACATTGTGCATATTTTTGGAACAGAGTATCCGCATACACTTGCAATGACAAAAGCATTCGCACGACCGGAAAGAACACTTATAGGCATTCAAGGATTGTGCGGGGAAATTGCTGAGGTGTACATGGCAGATTTGCCAGTAGCTGTGCAGAAGAAAAAAACCTTTCGTGACATTTTAAAAAAGGACGGTTTGTTAGAGCAACAGCAAAAGTTTGTACATCGTGGTGAGAACGAGAAACAGGCACTTGCATTGACAGGGCATGTAACTGGAAGAACGGATTTTGACAAAGAGATGACCCAAAAGCTTGCGCCACAGGCTAAATATCATTTTATGAATGAAACGCTTCGGGATGAGTTCTATCATGATAGTTGGAATATTGACAGAATACAACAGTATTCGTTGTTTTTAAGTCAGGGGAATTATCCTATTAAGGGATTGCACTATGTATTGGATATTTTACCTGATATTGTGGAGAAATATCCAGAAACCGTTGTTTATGTAGCTGGTGATGTGATTACAGCGAATAAAAGCATTAGGGATAAGATAAAAATATCTGGTTATGGAAAATATCTTCTTGATATTATTCGGAAGAAAAAACTAGAAGATCATGTGAAATTTTTAGGAAGACTTAATTCGGATAAAATATGTGCAAGATATTTAAAAACACATGTTTTTTTATGCCCTTCTGCAATAGAGAATTCTCCTAATTCGGTAGGAGAAGCTATGTTGCTTGGCGTTCCTGTTGTTAGTGCAGATGTAGGAGGCGTGCATAATCTTTTGACTCATAATCGTGACGGTATTCTTTATGACAAGAATAAACCACAACAGATGAAAGAAGCAATTTTACGCATTTTTGAGGATGATAAGCTAGCAATGAGTTTTTCGTCAAACGCACGAGAACATGCACGAGAAACACATGATGCAGAGAAGAATTATCGTAGATTATTGGAGATTTATCATGACATTAACCATAGTTTCTAATTATATTAATCATCATCAGATTCCTTTGGCAAAGGAGCTATATCGCAAACTAGGTAATGATTTTTCGTTTATCCAGACAGAACCAATGGAAGAGGACAGAGTAAGAATGGGGTGGGGGAGTGAACTTTCTGAGCTTCCGTATCTAAAATTGTATTACGAAGAACCAAAAGCTTGTGCGAAATTGATGCTGGAAAGTGACATCGTAATATTTGGTGGTGTAGAGGATGAGAGCTATATTAAGCCGAGGCTACAGGCAGGAAAAATTGTAATCCGATCCAGTGAGAGGTTGTATCGTGAGGGACAATGGAAGGCAATTTCGCCAAGAGGCTTAAAGAAGAAGCATGAAGATCATACACAATACCGTGAAAAACCGGTTTATTTACTTTGTCACGGAGCTTATGTGGCTTCTGATTTTGAGATTGTGGAGGCGTACCCTGAGAAAAAGTTCCAATGGGGATATTTTCCGGAAGTTAAAGAGTATAACTTAGAGTCCTTATTTTTTCGAAAGAGGCATGTAGATGAAAAGGGAAATCCGCAAGTGCGAATTTTGTGGGCGGGACGTTTTTTAAAGCTAAAACATCCTGAGTATGCAATCAAAATTGCAAGTTATTTAAAGAAAAAAGGAATATCTTTTCAGCTTGATATGGTAGGCGGTGGTGAGCTTGAGGATAAGCTTCATCGTATGGTAGAGAAGTATGGTTTACAGGACCAGGTAGTATTCTATGGCTTTCAGCCGCCAAAGAACGTGAGACGTTTTATGGAAGAAGCAGATATTTTCCTATTTACAAGTGATTACCTAGAGGGCTGGGGAGCTGTCTTAAATGAGTCAATGAATAGTGGGTGCGCGGTTGTAGCAGGGCATGGCATTGGTGCAGTCCCCTTTTTGATAAAGCATGAATATAACGGACTGGTTTATAAGACTGGTAGATATAAAGAATTTCAGGAATTGGTAACAAGGCTTGTGCAAGATGAGAAGCTGCGTAAGGAATTGGCAATTCATGCGTACGAGACAATGATTAAGGCATGGAATCCAGCGGAAGCAGCAAAGCGTTTGCATGATTTTTGTGAAGGGCTCATGCAAGAAAAGTTGGTAATACAGGAGAATGGACCTTTAAGCATAGCCCCTGTTATTAAACCGAGAACAGGTTATGAATATACTAGAACACAAAAAGAAATATAAGACTAGAGAGGCATGGTTACTATTATGAAACAGTCCCAAAAGACAAAGAGCAGAATCTATGTCTGCCATACGTTTTATCATGTATATGTAGCAATTCTAAAGGAAATGAAGCTTCAAAGAGAGGATGCAAATTACCAAAAAGGTGATATTGCATTGAGTGAAATTTCTACGAACTTTGAAAATCTTGCTGAGAGACTAGAAAAAGCAGGTATTTTTCAAGAGGTATTAAAGCTTGATGAAAAGCATGAGAATTTTTTCCCGGAGCTTGCAAAGTATCGACAGAATTATAGCAATATCATAAAACATATGATAAATCGTATGATTTTTACGAAGCGTCTTCCAAAATGTGAAGAACCATATATCACAATCGATTTTCAGGCATATCAGGATGTTTATGTATTCTGTGATAGCGATCCGATAGGATATTATTTAAATTATAAAAAGATTTATTATCATGCTGTTGAAGATGGACTTGATTGTTTGAAGAATTTGGATGATGCCTATGTGGCAAACCATGGACATTTCAAACTGAAAGCATGGTTTTCCAGACATAATCTTATTTTCATTATGAATGGCTGGGGCAAATATTGTCTTGATATGGAGATTAATGATCGTAGTGTAGTGCCAACAGATTGTCCACGATTTGTAGAAGTACCTAGAAAGCCTTTAGAACAAGCACTTACCAGCGAACAGAAGAAGAAAATGATTCATGCATTTATCGAAGATGCGGATTCATTGCTGAAGCAAATGAAACCAAGAAGTGCAGAAGAGGAATTTGCAATGTTCCTTACAGAGCCACATCCAGTGGATGAAGAAGCACGAAAAAAGGTATGTCTTGATATTATTTCAAAATATTGTCAAGGATATCGGGTATTGATAAAACCGCATCCAAGAGATATGATAGATTATGTAAACTTATGTCCTGATTGTGTGGTGCTTCGTGGAAGATTTCCGATTGAGGTATTAAATATGTTTGAAGGACTTCGGGTGAAAAAAGCAATTTCGATTCTGACAACAGCCATGAATTCCATGGATTTTGTAGAGGAGAAGATTAATCTTGGTGCAAGCTTCTGGGATGCGTATGAAGATCCGGAAAAACATGCATTTAATAAAAAAGCCGGTTTGTCATTGGCAAACGAGCATAAAAAGATGGAGAAATAGTAGAAATGTTAAAAATCTTAAAGAAAATAAACATCTTAATGGATAAGAAACAGAAGAAATCGATGTTTGGATTGTTTTGTATGATGGTTGCATCCGGTGCATTAGAGACGGTAACGGTGTTAATGGTTATGACGGTTGTGGAATTGATTACAAATCCGGCGTCTTTAGAGCAGGGAGATGCTTATAAAACGATTTGCGAGATACTGAATTTGAACGGGACAGTTTCGTTTTCAGTACTTGCTATTTTGTTTTTGATTTTTTTGTATGTAGGAAAAAGTGTTTTTCAATTTATCTTCCAAAGAAACTTATACCGTTTTGTCTATTCCAACCAGTTTAAGACAGCGGCAAATTTGATGAAGAATTTTGTAAAGAAGGATTATGAGTATTATTTGAACGCAGAAACCTCTGTCATTCAAAGAAGTATTACAGCTGATGTCAGCAATATGTATGCTTTGATTCAGTCAGTATTACAAATTGCTTCTGAAGTAGTAGTAGCGTTATTCCTTGTAGTAGCTCTTGCGATGAAGGATCCGGTGATGACAGTCATTATTGGAGTATTGCTGGTGGTAACATTAGTAGTGATTAAGAGTATCATTAAGCCAATTATGAATCGTACTGGTAAGGAAAATCAAGATTACGGTGCTAGTATGTTTTCATGGATTGCGCAGACGATACAAGGTATCAAGGATATTAAAGTGGCAGGTAAGGAGCAGTATTTCATTAATGAGTACTGCAAGGTTGGAGAGGGCTATGTAAAGGCAATGGAGCGTTTTAGCCTTTTCAATAATACACCAAAGCTATTGATTGAAACAGTTTGTATGGCAGGATTACTCGGTTATATATTAGTACTTATTGTATCAGGTGTTGATGTGGGGGGGATGATTTCATTGCTAGCGGCGTTTGGTATCGCAGCGATGCGTTTACTTCCGGCAGCAAGCAGAATCAATAACCAGATGACTAGTATGGCGTTTAATGAGCCATTTTTCTTCAATGTAAGCGATAATCTGGTAGAGGAAACCAGTCAGGAAAATACCGATATTTCTTATGCAATTGTTGCCAAGGAAAAGCTTCCGGTTACAAAGGCTGTTAATTTAGAGGATATTACTTATCATTATCCGAATTCAGACAAATTGATTTTTAATCATGCAAGTGTGTCATTTCCGATTGGAAAGTCCATCGGTATAGTGGGTGCCAGTGGAGCAGGAAAGACTACCATTATTGATATTTTATTAGGACTTTTGAAGTTGGAAACCGGCAAGGTGAAGGCAGATGAAGCAGATATTCAGGAGCATTACAGGGAATGGCTTGCAAATGTAGGTTATATTCCACAGATGATTTTCTTATTAGATGCAGATATTCGTAGAAATGTGGCCTTTGGTGTACCAGAGGAAGAAATCGATGATGAGAGACTTTGGTATGCGTTAAAGGAAGCACAGCTTGATGAATTTATAAAGACTTTACCAGAAGGTGTGCATACAGGAATTGGTGAACGTGGTATTCGTTTATCGGGAGGACAAAGACAGCGTATTGGTATCGCAAGAGCGCTGTATAATGATCCTGAGGTATTGATTCTGGATGAGGCAACCTCAGCATTGGATAACGATACAGAAGCTGCGATTATGGAGTCTATTAATCGTTTACATGGTAAGAAAACATTGATTATCATTGCTCATCGTTTACAAACGATTGAAAAATGCGATATGGTTTTCAGAGTTGAGGATGGAGCGATTCTGCAAGAACGTTAAATTATGGAGTATAGTAAATAGTGTAGTAACAGAATAGTTACGTGTTAGAAAGGCTTGGGGTTAGTATGAAGCTTAGTATAGTAGTTCCTGTTCACAATATGGTGGCAGGTAATAAATTGCGTTTCTGTCTGGATTCTTTAGTAAATCAGACAATTTCAGATTATGAGATTATTGCAGTCGATGATGCTTCAACAGATGAATCATTTGAAGTATTGAAAGAATATGAATCCAAATATCCTTGGAAATTCAAAGCATTACAGTCCTATGAGAATCGAAAGCAGGGCGGTGCAAGAAATATGGGTATGGAAGCGGCAAGCGGTACGTGGATTGGCTTTGTGGATTCGGACGATTGGGTAGCACCGGATATGTATGAAAAAATGGTGCGAAGAGCAGAAGAAACAGGGGCAGATGTAGTAGGTTGCGATTATCATATGACAACAGAACAAAGTATGAAGATAGGTAGGATTATGCCTAATAATACTCGTGAACAAACAGGGCTAATGAGTATTGAAAAAGGAAAGCTTTGGGTCATGAATCCGGGAAGTATGGTAATTAAGATTTATTTAAAAGCTGTAATCGATGAAAATCATTTGCGGTTCCCAGAGAAGACCTATTACGAAGACAATTGTGCTTCTCCAATTTGGATGTTGCATTTTACTCATTTTGAGAAGGTAGAGGAACCGTTATATTATTATTATCAGCATGAGGAATCTACGGTTCATGCAATTAGCATGGAAAAATGTGAGGCAAGGCTTCTGATGGGAAAGAGGCTCATTGAGGATGCTCGTAAGTGCGGATTCTACAAAATGTATCGTAAGGAATTTGAGTTTGCTTTCACTAAGCTATACTATATGAATACATTGTATACTTATATGCTTGGAGTTAAGCGTCCTAAGCTTGCTTTTTTAAAGCTGATAGCAAAGGGAATGATAGAAGAATTTCCAGATTTTCAGGATAATGTTTATTATTTGCAGGAATATGACGAGGAGCAGAAGAAAATGGCGGCTTTACATATTAAGTCACCATTGGCATTTTTGATTTATTTTAAGCTCTTGTATGCTTATCGAAAGCTTGCAGGTAAGTTATAAGAAAAATGATTAAGCAAAATTCATATGCAAACCAAATGTTGGATGGATTTTTGCGCGCAATTATGAAGGGGCTGAATAATAGCTACAAATGATAAAAAGGGAAGAGTTATTGTGCGGTAGTAGCAATAACGGGTATGTGTATGCAGTTTACAAGCTTTGAATTTGCGGTTTTTTTTCCGCTTGTTGTAGTATGTTTTTATATTATGCCTAAGAAAGCCAGACCTGTCTGGCTTTTGTTGGCAAGTTATTATTTTTATATGGGTTGGAATCCAAAGTATGCGGTGTTGATTTTGGCATCAACCATAATTACGTATATCTGTGCAAGAGTACTGGAATGCTTTGAAAGAAAGCAAAAGCTTCCAAGACGGATGGTTTTGCTTGCAGGACTTATTTCCAATCTTGCTATCCTGGTTTTC